>JBHIBK010000078.1:0-7538 GCA_046759065.1 Thermoplasmata archaeon
CTCATATCAACCTTTCTAAGCTGGATTTCCATGTGAGGAATCACTGATCTCGCTTCAGCGCCTCCGTGGGTTGCAGGCTGGCCGCCCTTCTGGCGGGCATGAATGTGGCCGCAAGCGATGCCAGGACCACAACCGCCAAGACCACAAGCAAGGCAACCCAAGGAACGGCGGCACCGTACCCGACGGCACTGCTCTCGCCAAAGAAGGTGAATGAAACTAGGAGACCAGCGAAGATGCCGATGAAGGACCCAAGCAGAGCGATGTAGAGGTTCTCCACGAGGAATATCTCGGAGACCTGCGACCGCTGCAGCCCCAGGGATTTCATCGTGCCTATCTCGTGTTTCCTTTCTTCCACCGATCTCGATGAGAACGCCGCGAGCCCGAAGATCCCGATGAAGAGCCCGAACAAGAGGAAGGCCTGGAAGAGGCCCATGTACGACCATTCGATCGACAGGTTCTCCTTGACGACATCGTCCACCGGACGGGCGTCCATTCCGTACGCTGAAAGGGATGATTCGAGATACGTCACCAACTCTGGGACATCGCCTGTCTTGAAGAGGAAGAGGCCGTACTCGGCAGTGGTCGGATGGAGTCTGTCTAGGTTGTCCTCCGAGACGAAGACCGAACCTGGGAAGATGGAGTTCTCCACGATGCCCACGATGACGAGCTCCCTCTCGTCGCCATGCTCGTCCGTGATCTCGATGCGGTCGCCCACGGTCTTCTCCAGAATCCAAACGATCGTGTTGAAGTCACCGATGGCGGGGATGGAGCCGTCCGCCTGGACCTGGTCGAGTTTCGACCACACTGAAGCCGCGCCGTCCTTTGGGACCTCGAACTCCAGCTTGCTGTCCCGCGTGAAGGATTCGTTCGCGCCGATGAGCTTTGGCGGGAGGTTCTTCCTCAGATTTGAGCAGCTTCCCCCTGGTTGGCCGTAGGTGAGGAACTGAACGACGCTGACATCCTCTGGGAAGCTGGTCATGTCGTTCTTCGTCCTTTCATCGGGACTGCCCAAGTCGAACCTCAGAGAAATCGAGCTTTCCGCCATTACCTCGTAGCCGGCACCTTGATGTTCGATTATATGTCCGAGGTTCGCCTGCTGTCCTGCGATGTTGACGGAAAGACCCAGATAGGTGAAGATGACGATGGCGAAGAGGGAGATCGCGAGGCACGTTCTTCTGACCCTTCTGGAAGGAGAAAGGAACGCCATCATGGACACAATCGGATATGATTTCTCTCCCGCGAACAGACTGGAAAGGGCCGAACCGAGGCTCTTCATGTTGGCCGAGAACCACAGTATGAGTGCAAGGACCAGTAGGAACCCGCTTGCGAAGAAGAGTAGGAACGGCACCGATTCAGACGTTGAAACGAAGTAGATGTCCACGAGGACCGTGATGGCAACGCTGGCGACCATCCCCAGGTGCAGACCCGCTCTTCTCGTTGAGGCGTCCTTGAGGAAGAACGGGAGAAAGAGCGCGAGGAGGACAGGGCCCGCCAGAATCGCCAGGGATGCGACAGACTCGTCCATTGGAAGCAAGAAGTACGACGCGGTAAAGAGCGCTCCGAGGACTGCCAGGATGCGGGGAAGGAGACCGCCCCCATCGTCCACCTCGGAGACGTCCAATTCCTTGAGGGTCCTCGCTGGAGGAACCCTTGATGTCCAGTATGCTATCGACGTGAAAGTGAGGAAGGACAGCAGGAAGCCCGCCGCGAATCCTATCGCCACTGTCTCAAGCGTGAAGTGAAGCGATACGGTCGCGCCCTCGACGATGTTGCTCCAAAATGTGTTTGTCAGCAGAATGCAGACCCATGCGACCGCCAGGCCCGCCAGGATTCCCACGGTCGATGCAGCCATCGAGAGGAGGAACCCTTCGAACGCAAAGGTCCGCGTAATCTGGCCTCTGCCGTATCCCAGCGCCCCGAGCGTGCCTATTTCTCTCCTCCTGTCCTCGATAATGACGCCCACGAGCCCCGCCACGAGAATCATCCCGGCAAGGATTGCCACGGCGCCAAAGGCGATGAAAGTCTCTGTGAGGAGCGTCACCCCCTCCGCGGATTCAATGCCCTGGAGCTTGAGCGGCGAGACGATGATTCCGGCATCCCCCGTATCGATTGAGGAGTTCAGCTGCGACCTGAATCCTGGGACCAGCGCAGAGGCATCGTCGGTCTTCACCTTTATCGTGGTCAGGCTGCCCAGGTCGTTCGCCCATAACTGTTGCGCTCTGTTCAGCGTGATGTAGGCCTTCGGCGTTCCTCCGTACGCCTCCCAATAGTAGAGGTCCTCCCATGTCATCTCGCTCCTCATCTGTTCCCCGTCCATCCAGGTGGGGTCCCAGTCCGCACAGCTTTCCGTTCCGACTATCCCTGGGAACGGGGGCATCAGGTTCTCGTCATGCGCCTTTCCCACGACGTCGACCACATAGACGACGGTGAAAGCAGAAGTCTTGTAGATTGGAGTGAAGGCTCTGCTGTAGATGGTGTAGTCCAGCGTGACCACATCACCAACGCCCGCGCCCAGGCGGGCGGCCGTGTAGTTCGTGATGATCATCTCGTCATCCTGCATCTCGCCCATGATCCCTTCCTTGGTCGAGTTGTCGATGAAAGCTCCGAACTCGTAGTCAATGAGCGAGTCCAGACCGGTGACGGTCGAATATGGGACGGAGACATTCCCGAATGAGATGCTGTTGACGAAGTACGAAGTGAGCGGGGAAATCGCGTCCATATCTGGCAGAGTGCTGGCGATTCCCTGCACGCGGTCCAAGTACTCGTCTTCGAAGAAGACGTTCTCGCTCTCCAACCTCACATAGTCGAACGCGTCAACCCGGAATCCGATCTCCCTGTAACCAACCGCCTCATCGAGAGCTTCGTGAAGTCGCTGGGTCACCTCGCCTGTGAGCTCCACTCCCTCCCGCTCATCGCCCGTGTTCGAAACCAGGACGGTGTCTATGCTCGGTCCCGCGCTGATCAAGCTCCGAAGATAGCCGAGGTCCAGGAAGATGTTCTCCGGCACGCTGCTGCTGGTCTCTAGATTGAGCCTTCCGAGTCCGCGGTCCTCAACGACGACCCTCACTGAGACATTCGCAATTGACTGGCCGACGAGATGCGAGTAGATGCTTTCGACCGAGAAGTGGGGATTCCGGGCGGTGATGGTGACCGTGTCGCCTTGGCCGACTCCCAGCCTTCCCGCCAGGTTCCCGTTCATTATGGCCTCTCCTGACCCAAGACCCGCTGTGAAGGTCCCGCCTTCCACGCGGAAGTCCCCGAAGTCCAGAAGCGATTCCTCATATCCGATGATGTTCACATTCGATTCGAGCGAACCTGTCGTCCCGTTCCTGACGGAACCCTTGAGCACTATCAGGGGAGCGAATGCGTCCGTGACCCCCGCCAGGTCAGGATGGCTGGAAATCGAGCCGAATATGGATTCGTTGAAGAGCCCGCCGGAGGAGACGACCTCGTCCACCTTGCCCAGGTTGTCATAGACGCCCTCCACGATGGCGAAGCGCATCGAGTCCTCCACCGCCAGCGATCCGGTGACGATCGACGACCCCACGACAAGAGCGAGGATGGTGAGAACGGTGAGCTTCTTCTTTCTGGAAAAGAAACGCAGTGCGATCTTGAAGAGCCATCGCGACCTCAACGCCAGTATCAGAACGACGGCGGAAACGAACAGCAGGATGGCCAAGGAGGTCACAATGGCGACATTCATCATGCCCAGCTCACGTATAATCGTCAGAGGTGCTACTTGAACCCTTGCAGGCAACTCTCCCGTGGACGCGAACGTTCGAGCGGTCCCGCCAATCTCACGCAGCTACGCATAGCCGGTCATGTAGTAGTCGATTCTGGTCGACCTCGCGATGCACGCCTCGCCATGCTCCAGCACGTCTTCGATGGTCTTCTTCAGGAGAGGCGGATACACGGACCCGACGAGCTCCTGCACGGCACGACCGCTGCAGAAGAACTTGAACGTGGGCGTGCTCATGACGCCATATCTACTTGCCGTAGTGGAGCTGGTCATCACGTTCAACTTGGCGAACACCATGTCCCCGAATTCCTTGGCATATTCTATGAAGTAGGGTTCGATCTGAGCACAATATGCGCACGTGGAGCTGTAGAACATGACCGCAGCGGCTTTCTTTCCCTTCTCAATGAGGCTCTCCCAGGTACTATCGTCGACCTCAATCACTTCCATGACATCACCATTTCTTGCCAAGAACTTCCCTGGCAGGTGTTTCAGCACTCATAGGGCCAATCATCCCGGGAGGTCATCTGACCCTCTTATCATCATCAACACCAAACCCAAATCCATCTTCCACCAATAAATCCTTTCCCCCTCCGTCAAGGAATTCTACGGCTCAAATCGTTCTCACCAATCCAAACCACGCGATAACCCTTATCTATTCGGAACCGATTCACGACCTAACCTGGTGTCGCGATGGAGTTGCCGGCGGGTAAACTGGAAGAGACTGCTTTTGGAGGGCCTGGCGTTCTCAGGGACTTCCTTGAGAGGATACAGGAAAAGGAACTGACTGGAGCCCTCAGAGTGAGCGCGATGAGGGAGAACGTTCAATCGATCGGGAATCTCGTCTTCAAGGGCGGCGCCTGCACATTGGCGCTCCATGACTATGTCGGTCCGCTCTACGGCACCGACGCGCTCAAGGAGATAACGAGGGACAGCATCAAGGAGGACAGCATCGTCGAGCTTCACTCCTATGACTTCAAGTCGTCCTCGATAAGCATCAATCACATCAGGGAGACCTATCCATCGGCTCTGATCGACGAGCTTCCGGACATGGAAGACCTCGAAAGGACCGTCACAGAGGAGAGGCGGCAGCAGGAGCAGCGCAAGATGGACGAGAGGGCGGCCGAGGAGAAGATGGCATCTCTCGCCAGGGGGAAGGAGAGGGAGCTCCAGGAAAGCCAGGTCGTACTCGCTCGTGAGCTCAACAAGAGCGATGAGTACAGGAGGACGCTGGGGGAGCTGAGAACGGAGCTCGAGGCGGTCAAGCGGGGCAGTCTGGCGATACTCAAGCACATGACGAAGAAGAAAGCGGACGACGTCGAGGTCTCCGCCAGGAAGAAGGAGATGGAGGCCGAACTCGAGGGAATCATGGAATCCCTTAGGAAGCAGGAGGGAGAGGTCAAGGGGATAGGCAGGAAACTGGCCCTCAAGGAGAGAGAGCTCGGAGAGCGGGAGGAGCACCTCAGGGCGAAGGAAGAGGACGTCACGCGAAGGCACACGGAGTTCGAGAGGCAAAGGGAGGAGATCGACCGCATATGGGCATCCCTCGCCTCGGAGACGGAAAAGAGCGATATGGCCAGGAAGGCCTTCGAGAAGAGGATGGAGCAGGCACTTGCCAAGGAGAGGAATCTTGCCAAGCTCGGAGAGAAGCTGGCGGGCATTCAGAAGAAGATGAGGCAAAGGGCCGACGAGGTCGAAGCCAGGAAGATGAAGCTTCTAGAGCGGGAAGGAGAGCTTCTCGAGCGGGAGAAGGGTCTGGACGAACTCTCGAAGGCGGTCCAGGAGAGAAGGAACCAGCTCGAATCGCTTGAGGCCAAGATCGTGTCCAAGGAGGACGATATCAAGAAATACCTGTCGGAGCTCGAGAGGATAAGGGTCGCATTGGATGACAGGGAGAAGGACTTCGGTGAGCGGGTCAGGGACGTGGAGGAGAGAGAGAAAAGAGTCTCGGGACTCGAGTCCAAGCTCTTCAAACTCCAGAAGGAGCTCGGGAGAGCCGAGAAGGCCTCGGAAGCGGAAAGGAAGAAGCTCGACAAGCAGCTCGCGGAGATTGCGGAGAGGGAGAAGAAGCTCCTGACGGAGGGCAAGTCGCAGGAGAGGAGAGAGAAACGCCTGAAGATGCTCGAGGACGAGCTCACCCGCAGGGACAAAGCCCTGCAGAAGATGAAGAAGGAGCTCAGTAAGAGGATGAAGGAGGCCGACGAGAACGTATCACGGTTGCGCCTGGAAAGGGAGGACCTGGACTCCGAATACGCCGAGCTGGAGAAGAGAGCCGAGGACCTTGACTCGGAGCGGGAGGAGTTGGACGGTCTGAGAAAGGGTCTCGTTGAGAGCGAGGCCGAAATAGACGCCCTCAGGGAGGAGCTGGAACTTCAGACCTCGCAAAGGAAGAAGGAGATCGAGGAGAGAAGCGAGGAACTGGAGGAGCTGAAGGGCGATGTCGAGGCCGCGAGAAAGAAGCTAGGCGGCAAGGAAGGAGATCTCTCCAAACTCGAGAAGAAGCTCAAGAAGCGCAAGGATGAGCTGTCCTCAAGGGAGGGGAGGCTGAAGAAGTCGCGAGAGGGGCTGGCGAAGTCTCTCAAGGAACTCGCCGCAAAAGAGAAGCAACTGGCGGAGCGGGAAGAGGAGACATCCGCCACGGAGGCCTCGCTGAGATCGGAGAAGGAGGCCGTGGACCACAGGCTGAAGGAGATCGAGGCCCGCTCGATCATGCTGGAGGAAGATGAGACGAGGCTGAAGGAAGACCGTGAGAGGCTCGAGGAAGAGAGGCAGAAGCTCACGGAGATGACCGAGGAGCTCGACAAGGGAATGGAGTCCCTGGAGAGGGAGACCGCTAACGCGGAGAAGGAATTGAGGGCCAGGGAGAAGCGCCTCGGGAAGAAGGAGAAGAGTCTCGCCGCGAAGGAGAAGGAGCTTCTCAAGAAAACGAAGGAACTGGAGAGAATAAAGAAGACACTCTCGGAGGTCTAGCTACTCCTGCCTCCCGATCTCGACCATCCTTTCTAGAGGTCTTTTGGCCCGCTCAATCGTCTTTTCATCGAGTATCACCTCGGGCTCAAGCGTTTCCATCGACCTCACGACATTCTCGGGCGTGATTTCCTTCATGTTCGGACACACGGCCCTTGCCGTGTGATAGAAGACCTTGCCGGGGTTCTCCTTCCTGAGCCTGTAGACGAGCTCCCTCTCCGTTCCGATGATGAACTCCCTGCTGCTCGATTCCTTGGCCCTCCTCACCATGCCCTGGGTCGAGCGTACGTGGTCGGCCAGGTCGATGACGTCAGGCGTGCACTCGGGATGGACTATGACCTCAGCCTCCGGATGTTCCTCCTTCAGCTCGAGAATCTCCTCCTTCGTGATCCACACATGAGTCCTGCAATACCCAGGCCAGAGGATTAGTTCCTTGTCCTTCATGAACCTCATGACATAGAGCCCCAGGTTCGTGTCGGGAACGAAGATCACCTTCTCCTCGGGGAGGCTGGATATTATCTTGACGGCGTTGGCCGAGGTGCAGCAGATGTCGGAGATCGCTTTCACATCGGCGGTGGTGTTGACGTAGGAAACGACTACCGCATCGGGATGCTCCTTCTTGAGCGACCGGAGCCCCTCCACGTCCACCATTCTTGCCATTGGGCATCTGGCCACGAGGTTTGGCGGGCTGATGGGATGGACGACACGCTTCCCGGGATTCAGGATCTTGGCGGACTCCGCCATGAAGTCGACCCCGCAGAAGACTATGTTCGGCTGCGAGACCTCGGTCGCCTTGATAGAGAGCTCAAGGGAATCCCCGAGGAAATCGGCCACG
>JBHIBK010000079.1:0-7427 GCA_046759065.1 Thermoplasmata archaeon
GGCGGTGAACAGCTCCGTGAGTTCGAACGTGGGCGTCCGTATCTCCCTGAATCCGTACCGCCTGCAGACGTCCCTGAACAGTTTTTCGACATAATTCCTTCTGTCCATTTCCTCGACGGAGAAGTCCCTTGTGCCTTTGGGTCGCTGAACCATTGCCAGCCGATTAGGTCGGGCTGACTTAAAGGTTTTCACGAAAAAGGTAATAGGGTGGGGCGGACTTTTGCGGGGGGAATGGAGTCGAGAAAGGAGTTTCGTCTGCTCATACTGGCCTCCGCTCTCCTGTGGGGCTCGTCCTTTCCTCTCATCAAGGTAACGCTGGATGTGGTGAATCCGTACTTCCTGACTTCGATGAGGATGCTTGTCGCGGGAGCGATCGGCTTCGTCTTCGTTTATAGATACTCGCGTATGGACATTTTCAGGAACAAGGTAATCTGGATTATTTCTGGCCTCAATGCGTTGGGCTATGGCCTACAGCATATTGGTATGCAATTCGCCCTCGCTTCTGAATCCGCGCTATTGGTCAATGTAAACGTCATTTTCGTCGCGATTCTGGCTGGATATTTTCTGAGCGAGAAGATATCGTCTCAAAAAGCCGTGGCGCTGTTATTGGGCGTGGGAGGGATACTTATTCTCACAACCAAGGGTGGCGTTTCTTTCCTGAACTCCGAGGAGCTGCTGGGCCAGACCATCATACTCCTCGCTGGGCTCTCATGGGCGGTGTACGTAGTCTCCACAAAGAAGTACCTGGACAGCTACGGTGTCGTGAACCTTTCCATGGTTGTCCTTGCGGAAACCGCGCTTCTCCTCTCTCCCCTCCTGTTGTTCTATCCCTCGACTGGGATATCGTTGGAAGGCTGGATTGGCATATTGTACTTGGCTTTCTTCTGCACCACTCTCGCTCTCTTCCTCTATGTCCTCGGACTCAGCAAGGTTGGGGTGACCGTGTCCTCTATCCTTCTCACTGCGGAGATTCTCTTTGCGGTCCTGCTTTCGATACTCTTTCTCGGTGAGCGGATCACCATTACGCTGGTTTCTGGAGGTTTGCTCATACTGCTTGCGATACTCCTCGCTTCCTGGAGCAAGGACGTCACTCCACAGTGACGCTCTTGGCGAGATGTCTGGGCTTGTCTATGGAGCAATCCCTCTCTTTGGCGGCGTAGTACGCCAGAAGCTGCAGGACCACCGTCGCAGGTATGGGTGTGAAAATCGGAGGAACCTCTGGGATGTATAGCACATGGTCAACGTACTTCTCGATTTTCCTGTCTCCCTCAGATGCGACTGCGATCACAGGAGAGTTCCTCGCACTGACTTCCATTATGTTGCCAAGCATCTTCTCATAGGTATGGTCATTCACCGCGATGGCGACTATCGGCGTCTTCTCTCCTATCAGAGCCAGCGGGCCGTGCTTCAGTTCTCCCGCCGGATAGCCCTCTGCGTGTATGTAGGAGATCTCCTTCATCTTGAGCGCTCCCTCAAGCGCTACTGGATAGTTCACATTCCTACCCAGGAAGAACATATCCCTGACCCTGTGATATTTCTTGGCGGTTCTCCTGATCTCCTTGTGCTCATCGAGCACACCTTGCACAACCCGAGGCATAAGCCTGAGCTGCTCCTTCATCTTCCTGGATTCGTCGAAACTGAGGGTCCTTCTGGCCAGCCCCATCTGAATGGACAATATGTAAAGGGAGATGAGCTGGGTCAGGAATGTCTTGGAGGCCGCCACGCCGATTTCAAGTCCCGCGCGGGTATATATCGTGTCGTCGGCTTCCCTCGTGATCGAGCTTCCCATGTAGTTCGTTATCGCCAAGGTCCTTCGTCCTCGCTTCCGTGCTTCTCGTGCTGCGCCCAGAGTGTCGGCGGTCTCACCGCTTTGGGTTATCAGCACGACCAGCGGCTCACCGAAGGCGGCCGTTGAGTATCTGTACTCGGAGGCAAGCTGAGCCTCCGTAGGCACCTTGGCTATGTCCTCGAGTATGTACTTCCCCGCCAGGGCTGCGTGATAGGAGGTCCCGCATGCCACTGTCTTTATCGCGGAGAAAGCGCCCCGGCCGAAGCGGTTGAGGTCAAAGTCCGCGATCCTTCCCAGGAGGGTCTTGTGAACGGCTTGGGGCTGTTCGAAAATCTCCTTGAGCATGAAATGCTCGTACCCGCCCCGCTCAGCATCCTGAATGCTCCATTTGATCCTCGTGGGATGGCGGGTGACCTTCTTCCCGTCGAAGGTCGTAATCTCGACTGAGTCAGGGGTCAACACTGCCATCTCGTTGTCGTGAAGTCTTATCACTCTGTCCGTCTCCTTGAGCAACGCGGGTATGTCAGATGCGGTGAAGTTCTCACCCTCCCCCATGCCGAGGACGAGCGGGCTCTCCTTCCTGGCGACGACGATCTTGCCCTTCTCCTTCCAATGGACAGCGGCAAAGGCGAAGGAACCCTCCAACTTCGGTAGGACCTTCCTGAAAGTGGACTCCAGATTCCCATCGTAATCCTCTTCCAGCAGGTGGACGAAGGTCTCGGTGTCCGTCTCGGACGTGAACTTGTGCCCTTTCCTCTGCAGGGACTGCTTCAAATCGAGGTAGTTCTCAATGATGCCATTGTGGATTATGGCGATCTCGCCCTTGCAGTCAGTAAATGGATGGGCGTTGTCCTTCGTGGGTTGACCGTGCGTTGCCCACCTCGTGTGCGCGATACCGGAGACGCCGGGGATGTCTGGCATGTTCTCCTTGAGCGCGTCGATCTCCCCCTTGTCCTTGTGGATTCTCAGCTTCTTTCCGACGATGGCCACTCCGGCTGAGTCGTATCCTCTGTATTCCAGCATCTTGAGGGACTCTAGTAGCAATGGTGCAGCCTTTCTGGAGCCGGTATAGCCAACAATCCCGCACATCTCTACACCACGGTACTTCTGTCAGGAATGCTTCCTCTGAGGACCTTCATCGCGCTGATTCTGGATTTCGCCCCGATGATGGAACCGGGGGAAGCCACGACGGCGTCCTCACACAGGACATCTTCTCCAAGGAAGGACCCAACGTTGGAGACCTTTCGGAACTCGCCCTCGATTTCCATGGTCGCAATCGATGAGCTTGCAGAGAATCTCGACCTCAGGAAGGCACCGTCGCCTATGACGCAGTGCGAGAGATGGGATCCCGGACCGATTGTCGCGTCGGACATGACCACGCTCTCCTCGATCATGGAATTGGCGGAGATCCTGACGTTGTCTCCGATGCTCGTTGACGGATATATGACCGTTCCAGGCCCGATCTCACAACCACTTCCGATCACAACCGGGCCTTGGATGTACGTCCCCGACCTGAGCAGAGACTCCTCACCTATCAGGACTGGACCCTTGATCATGACGTTCTTCTCGACCTTGCCGGACTTCTCTTCGCCCACGTCCCGCAGGACGGTCTCATTGACTTTCAGGATGTCCCACGGATACACGGCGTCTATCCACTTCCCGCTCGTGGGCACGGCAAGGACATCGGCAGTTGCGGAGAGATCTCTTACGACTGACGTGAGGTCGTGGACTCCTTTCCTGGATTGGGATCGAACTCTGCTGAGAGCATCTTTCGACAAACGATAGATGCCGGTGCTTATGAGGTTGCCAATCATCTCCTCGGGCTTCTCCATGATGTCCAAAACCTTTCCCGCCTGAATCTGAACGACCCCGTACTTGGAGGGAATCTCACTCTCGGTGATAAGCGCGCAGGGGCACTCATCCGCGGAAAGAAGGTCATCGACCACCTGGGAATCGATCACGTTGTCCCCAGGAAGGACTATGAAATCGCCTTTCACCTTCTTGCTAGCCGCCAGGAGAGCATGTGCAGTTCCCAGCTGCTTCTTCTGCAAGGCGTAGTCTATGCGGGCTCCAAAATCCCGACCGTCCTCGAAATGGGTCATTATCCTCTCTTTCTTGTATCCCGCGACAATGACGATGTCATCTATCCCGTTCGAGACCAACGCCCTCACGACATACTCCAGTATCGGCCTGTTCGCCACGGGAATCATGACCTTCGGCTTGGAATAGGTAAATGGCCAGAGCCTGCTCCCTTCCCCAGCGGCCAGAATGATAGCTTTCATGATACCACTCGCATAAGAATCCCAGGTTTGATTTAACTCTTTTGGGCATTTTCTCAGAGTTGACTGGAGGCTATTTCTCCAGGGAGACGACTTCGAACGCTATCTCGTCCTCGGAATCTGCGTTCCTTTCCATGATTCGCGACACGGCCTCGTTGCAGTCCTCATCGGTGCAGAGATAGAGAACGTTCAGTCCCTTTTCGCTAGCCTCCACCGATGCCGCCAAGGGAGCGTACTCGATGTCGGGTTTCAGTCCGGCTCTGTCGACAAGAGCCTTCCCCGAGGGTCCGGAAACGGCAATGAGGTCTGGGTTCTCCTTCCTTATCAGTTGCCTCACCTTTGACAGATTCGCTCCTCTGCTGCCCTCATGCGGAACTCCAGGGACCTTCCCAATGACTATCCTCCCGAGACTGAGCTTCGTGATGCCGTCGAGCTCGGTGACAGCGATGTCCTGACCCTTCTTCCCATCGAACAGGGCACGGCCAGTGGACGAAGATGTCCGTTTCGGATACGCCATCAGATATCCACCTTCCATGAAAAGCCCAACCTTCTCGCGCTTCTTGATGTCCGAGGCTGCGATTGCCCAACATACGTCAATCATGACCAGGTCCTTTGCAGAGGATTCGATGAAACTCTTCAGCTCGGAGAACCTGTCGTGAAGGAATTGGACGCCTTTCTTCGTGGGTTTGTACAAACCTCCAACGTTGTGCACGAGACCGTCAGATGTCATGAGCTTCAGATATTCGGATATCCCCTGCACGGTCATTCCGAACCTATCCGCGAGGGTCTTCAGCCTAGAGTGTTCCCGCTTGATCATCTCCAGAAGAATGAGCAGCTTCGTGGTCTCCCTGAGATCCCTCAGCAAGGTCAATCAGTCACCTCCGCGTTCGCTCTCATCGACTCTGGCCCCGATGGGAGTTATGGTCGTGAAGCCGGTGGCGGGGCTTTTCTCAACGGCAACTCTCACTCCATACACCCTCTCGATGTTTTCGTTCGTCAGAACATCGAAGGTTGCACCGACTTCTTCTATCTTTCCCCTGTTGAGAAGGGCGATGTTCCTGCAGAACCTAGCTGCCAGATTCAGGTCGTGGAATATCGCGATGACGATCAGATCTCTCTTTTCCGCCATCCTCTCAATCACATCCATAATCTCCAATTGGTAGCCCAGATCCAAGTGCGAGGTTGGCTCATCCAACAGGAGGACCCTGGGATCCTGGGCAAGTGCTCTTGCTATTACGACCCTTTGCTGTTCCCCGCCGCTGAGCTCATAGAATGACCTCGACCTCAATTGCCAGCAGTCGGTGGACTGCATCGCTTCCCTAATCACATCCAAGTCTTCCCTTGTTTCGACCTGAAGACGACCGATATAGGGGGTCCGCCCCATCGAAACGATTTCGTAGGCGGTGAATGCAAAACCTGGGCGGGTGGTCTGAGGGACGACGCCGACATTCCTCGCGACGTCCCGAAATCTCATCTCGGAAAGGGCCCGCTCGTCCAACCACAAAGCGCCTCTTGCGGGCTCAAGAACCCTGCTTATGCATCTTATGAGCGTGGTCTTTCCAGACCCATTGGGTCCCACCACACCGAATATGGTCCCAGACGGCACGTCGAACGTGACTTCATCCAGAACCCTGATGCTGTCATAGCCGCATTCGATACCGTCGATTCTAAGAAGCATATGTGTAACCCGTTTTCCTTGAGCGGAGAAGATAGATGAAGAAAGGGGCCCCGCAGAAGGCGGTGATTATCCCAATTGGGATTTCCTGCCCTCCCGCCACGGTCCTCGCCAGGACGTCCATCCAAATCAGAAACGTTCCACCGGCAAAAGCGCTTGCTGGGATCAGAATGCGGTTGTCAGGACCCAGTGTCATTCTGACCATGTGCGGAATGATGAGTCCAACGAACCCCACGATGCCGACGAAAGAGACGGCGATAGCGGTGAGAACCGATGCCGTAGCTAGGGCGACCACCTTGACCAGGTCGGCATTCACTCCAAGCTGTTTTGCACTCTCCTCACCCATCAGCAATGCATTCATATCCCTCGCGAACAGAAATACCAGGAGTCCTCCGGTCATCACGACGACCGAAGTGATGAGGACCTCATCGATTGTTGTCAAGGCGAAGCTCCCCATGATCCAAGAGATGATCAGATCCCTATCCTTCCCTGCGGCGTAGAGGACATAGAAGCTGACCGCGGAAAGGAAGGAAGCGATTGCGACGCCGGCAAGCAGAAGGGTGTCCGTCTTGATCCGGCCCCTGACCTGCGATATGCCATACACCGCTCCGACAGTGATGAGGGCACCGGAGAACGCGAGCGCCGGCCTGGAGAACAATGAAGATGTGAGGCCCCAGACAAGACCCAATGAGACCGCCACAGCCGCTCCTGAGGAGATACCCAGAATGTATGGCTCTGCGAGAGGATTCCTGAAGAGGGCCTGCATGACAGCGCCAGAAACTGCCAGTGCCGCCCCAACGGCGCAGGCGAGAAGAATCCTTGGCAGTCGCATCTCCAGCAGGATGGCTCTCAGCGTGTCATCGAAGGCTGGTCCAGATCCAAGGAGTGAGTCCAAGAACCCTTCCCAGCTGTACCTCAAGGGAATCCCAGGGCCGATGGGCCCAACGGTTCCGAACATAAGAGATGCGAAGACCGAAATCAACACCAGGGCGAAGAGGGCGAGAATGCCGATTTGCCTCCTGCGGAGCTTCTCGACGATGTCAGTCTCAGATTCGGATCTTTCTGTCATGGGAATAACTCAGGATGAATCGCCAGAGCCAGCTCCTCGAGTCCCTCGACGATTCTCGGGCCCGGACGGGAAATCAGATCCCCGTCGATCGTGTACAGTCTGTCATTCTGTATTGCAGGGATGTCGGACCAGCCGGGTCTGGACCTGATGTCCTCGATGGGCGTGAACACGGATACTATCACATCGGGGGCAGAGGACACTATGAATTCCTCGTCCAGCTTCACATACGGAGAGCCCATGTCCCCTGCGATGTTCATTCCCCCGGCAAGTTCGACTAGGTCGTCACCAAAGGAGCCGGGGCCGTAAGTCCAGAGATTGTTGTCGAGTTCCATGTAGACCTTCGGAGTATCGACCCCCTCGGCCAACGTCAGACTGGTGACCGCCTCGAGTCTTTCAGTCAAGTTGCCGATGAGCGTCTCGGCTTCCGAGGCCGTGCCCGTGATCTTGCCCACCAGTTCGATGTCTCCGAACACGTCCGATATGTTGGATGCGTCAAGAACGACGACCGCGAAGCTCCTGTTCTCGAGCTCCCCGATCAGTTGCGCGTCGTTGATGGACGATGCCAGTATCAGTTGGGGATCAAGCACGGTGATGACTTCCAGATTGTAACCGCCA
>JBHIBK010000080.1:0-7338 GCA_046759065.1 Thermoplasmata archaeon
AGGTCTGGCCTCACGGTTGGCGTTATGAAGAAGGCGGCAAGACTGGCAATGCGCCAAAAGAAGAAGGAGTGAGCCCTGAATGGGAGATCCGAAGTTTCCAAGGAGGAAGTACGAGGCACCTTCTCATCCGTGGCAGGGGGAGAGAATAAAGCTTGAGAACGAACTCCTGAAGAAATACGGACTGAAGAACAAGAGGGAGCTTTGGAGGGCACAGTCCCTTCTTCGAAGGTTCAGGCAGCGTTCGAGGATTCTGCAGGCTCAAAGTAGATACGAGGATCAGCAGGCCGAGAAGGAGACGGAGGAGCTTTTGACCAAGCTCGGACGCCTTGGTATACTCCCTCAAGAGGGCGCCACTCTGGATGACGTTCTGGCACTCGACATCGAGGCAATCCTTTCCAGAAGACTCCAAACGATGGCGTACGTGAAGGGGCTGGGATACACTCCCCACCACGCAAGACAGCTCATAGTCCATGGGCATATTGCCATCGGTGGAAGGAAGGTTACGATTCCTGGATATACGGTGAAAAGGATTGAGGAGGGGAAGATTGGCTATCACGAATCCTCCCCCTTGACTCACGATATGCATCCAGCTCGGCCAGATGTCGAGGCCGAAGCATCCGCAGAACCCAAGGAGGAAGGGCCACCCGCTGAAAAGACACGGGAAAAGCCACCCGCGGGCGAAGTGAAGGAATCCAAAGAGGGGAAGGAGGAATAGACATGGCTCGATGGGGAATCGCTCACATATATGCTTCCTATAACAACATCATAATCACACTGACGGACCTGACAGGGTCCGAGACGCTAACGAAATGCAGCGGAGGGATGGTTGTCAAGGCGGCGAAGGACGAATCGTCTCCCTATGCAGCCATGAGGGCAGCCGAGCGGGTCGCCGACGTGGCGAAGGAGAAGGGCATAGATAGCATTCACGTGCGCATCCGAGCGGCGGGCGGGAACAAATCGACGTCACCCGGTCCAGGAGCACAGTCAGCGATAAGGGCGTTGGCGAGAGCGGGTTTGAGAATCGGAAGGATAGAGGACGTCACTCCCATCCCTCATGATGGAGGGAAATCAAAGGGCGGTAGGCGGGGAAGAAGGGTCTAGGATGAAAGTCAATCTTCTGAAGCTTGAGGATAGATACGCGGAGCTCGTGTTCGGGGATGTGGATCCGAATTTCGCGAACGCACTGCGAAGGACTCTCGTGGCCGATGTACCCAAGATGGCGATTGAGGATGTTGAGTTCCATCTTGGCCCCATCCGTGGTGAGGAAGGGGAGGAGTTCGAGAGCGTCACACCGCTCTTCGACGAGATAATCGCCCACAGGCTGGGAATGATACCCATACCAACGGATCTGGAGCTTTTCACGTTCCGTGACCAGTGCAAGGATTGCGCGGGCGAAGGATGCCCAAACTGTACGATAATGTACTCTCTCAACAAGAAGGGTCCCACCACCGTCTACTCCGGCGACCTCGAACCCGTCGGCGATTCTCGACTCAAGGTCGTGGACGAGAAGATCCCCGTCGTGAAGCTCGGAAAGGGTCAGGCGATGCTCGTCTACGCGACCGCCATACTTGGAACGGGCAAGGAGCATGCGAAGTGGCAGGTGGCGCACGGAGTCGGATACAAATACTATCCAGTTATCGAGGTTGACTGTGACAGATGCGATTTCTGCGGGAAGTGCGCTGACGTCTGCCCCCGCGATGTGTTCCTCATAAAGAAAAAGAGCGTCGAGGTGAAGGACCCGCTCAAGTGCAACTTCTGTCGGGCGTGCGTCGAGGAGTGCCCCAAGAAGTGCGTGTCCGTGGAGGGCAATCCCACAAGGATACATTTCCACTTCGAGACGGATGGCTCGGTAAGAGCTGCCGATGCGCTTCAATACGCTCTCGATTCCCTTTCAAGGAGTTTTGAGACCCTCGGAAGGAAGGTCTACTCGCTCAAGTGATTCTCCTCCGATAGGCCACTGCAACGGGAATGAAGAGCATGAAAGCAATCGGAACGATCTCCGACGGGAACTCTGGAATGAGGGTGACAACGACCCTTCCTTCGTTTGCTTCGCCTCCATCGTCCCAGTAGGGCGCGCCCACAGCAAGTACGACGATGTCGTCATTGATGAACTCCCCTGCATCTATGCCCCGTCCGTACAGCTCGTTGTCCTGTGATCCCGTCGTTTTGTTGTCGTATGTCGAATTGTCATTGACCGGGTCCTCAAACACGTATACTGTACCCATTGAGGTCCCTGTCTCGTTCGCGTATGGGGCTCCGATCGCAACGTCCCCCGCAGAGGTTCCCATGATGTCGCCCGCATATACGGAGAATCCGAACCTTTCTCCGGTCGACTGCCCAGCTATTTCCACATCGGGGGAAGTGTTGTTCGTGATGCCAGAGCCGCCCGAGTTCGCGAGATATATGTAGGCCCTCCCGTTGTTCGTTCCACCCTGATCGTTGTATTCCGCTCCTACGACTATGTCTTCATAGCTGTCGGAATCAATCAGGCCTACATCAACATCGGACCCAAGTGTTTCGTTCACTTGTCTGTACTCGAGAACGCTGTCCGGAGTATCGTCACCTGACACAAAGTCAATATTACTGCCTTTGAAGAAACTGACCCTGCCGCTCTTGTTTGTGCCGCCCATTATGTCGGCCTCCGGTTCACCCACAACAATGTCATAGTAATCGTCGTTGTCAATCTTCCCGCAGGCAACGGAGGATCCAAACCTTCCATTTGAGTTGTTGAGGGGAGCAAGGTCGTCATCTGGTGTGGATTCTGTTGCGGATAGAGGGCTCAAATAGATGTGCACGTTTCCTCCCCCCGTCTGGCCGGGAGCGCTTATGATCACATCATCGTTGTTGCTGTTGTCCACATTGCAGACGGCCAGGTCCTCTCCGAATCCTCCTCCTTGAGAGCTGATTGTGACATCCGGAGTCGTTTCTTCTCCCTCCCAAGTCGATGAGCCGTAATAGACATATGCGGGCTCGGTGCTGAACTGGCTCACAACAGCATCCCAATAGGCATCGTTGTTTATCCTTCCCGTGGCAACCGCAATCCCCAACCTGTCCAGTGAGCTGGACCCCAGTATTGTGACATTGGCACTGTCGTCATCTGCGGTGAACGGACCATAGTAGATGTTTGCCGCACCTCGTAGGCTTATGCCATCGTAGCCGTTGAAGGGAGCACCGGTCAGGACATCAGCATATCCGTCTCCATTGAAGTCCCCTATGGCGACCGACCTACCGAGTTGGGCCCCACTCGTGTTATACGTGTCATCCTCCAATGTGTAGCTCACGGGCGGGTCAATCGTCACAGGGTAGCTCGCCTCTCTGAACCATCCACTTGGGCACAGAAGCTTCAACTCTCTCGATGTCGTCGAAAAGAGGTATGAGCAGTCCAACAGGCTGCCCTTGGAGTCAACCGCGTACGGAGGCAAGACCGAAATCAGGACTTCGTCACCGAGATACAGGTCTATGCTTCTCGTTTCGATCATACCGTCTGTGGACCTTCCCTCAACGAGGGGAAGGAGGTCATTCGAATAATCAATGCTGAATTCCATTTCGATGAATTCTGTACCGGCATCAAATGCTATTGGAGAAAGAAGATTGACGTCTTCCTTGAGGGTCCTATCCCGGAATTCGTAGGTGATCGAACTGTCGATTCCGTCATAGGTGGCAGCATAGCTGGCCTGTGCATCGTTGATGACCAGGTGGGAATCGGAAAGAACGCCGATTGTCTCGTCCACACCTGCTCCAGTCGCAGCAATGCTGGCCGGCACGTCCCAACTGAAGTAGTTCTCACCCACCTCGAACCTTACCCCTCCGGCCTGTTCCGTGAAGTAGGCATTGTAATCTCCCTTTGAGATGGCGTCATACTCTCCGAAGTCTCCTCGAGTCGCGTATCTCGTCCCATGATTGCTGTCGTACCCTCCGCTCCAATCCGTGAGTATGAATCGTACGTCGAAGGCTGGACCAAGAACGATACCCGTGAGATCCACACCGGCCTCGATCTTGTTGGAATCCTTTTCAGTCTCGACAGTTCCCGCGAGATCCCATACCCACTGGCCCGGTGATGAACCACCGAAGGAGAGGAACTTCCTCTTCAGTGGATATTCATTCTTTCCGCTTATCTCAAGAAGGAAGTCAGCATAGAATCCTGTGTCACTGTCATATAGATACCCGACACCAGGTTCGGTGTCTATGAAGGCTCTCAGCACGTCTTCTCCTTCAATGGGAGGCTTGTCCACTGGTCCTATGTACCTGCTCACGATCCTCCCACGGTAGTCAACGGAGTAGTTACTTGGAATGGTAGTGTTCAAATACCAGTCTGGACCTGCGGGATAGTCCACCACGTCATCCCCGTCGACGTCTCCTCCTTCATCGGCATCGGGAGTTCCATCATTGTTGAAATCATATCTGTTGATGTCCGTTCCGTTGGGTCCGTCGACATCATCCGGGACGGAATCGATGTCTGAATCAATGGCAGGCGGGATTACCGCTTTCTCTCTGCCCCTGTAGGGTATCGCTGTTCCCTTCAACATCTGACCATCCACTTCCACAAAGAAGAACAGGCTGTCGGTCTGATTCGCAGAGGAGAAGCCCACTACGTCTATGTTCGGATTGCCGTTTGAGACGTCTCCTGTCTCGTCAACCGTTCCCACCCACTCAGAGAAGGCACCATCAATCGAATACCCCGTCCTGGCCGAGCCGAGATATCCCAGTCCTATGCCGTTCGCAGGATTCACGGTCCTCAGGGTGACGGAACCGCTTTCTATGTGAATGTCTGAAGGCAATCTTATCCTAGCTCCCACAGTGTTCTGCGATGCGCTTGTTGTGTCCACAGCCACATAGAAGACATCGAAGGAACCTTCCTGAATCGTCACATCCAAGTCGAATGTCACGATGCTCGAGGGACCGGTCAAGTCGATCGGGTTCAGGTTCTCGTCCAGCAGTTTCACTGTGGATAACTCACTTGGGAATGCGGTCCCAATTATCTCCGCGCTTATCCGGGTGATCTGGATGTCACTTCCCTCCGCGGTAATGGTCAGTCTCAGAAGAGCTTCATTTGCGCCTGAGACCACCCAATCGTCGAGAAAGCTCTCCTGGACGACCTCGAGTGAACCGCCAACGTTCGAGACTGCAAGGTCCGCGACGTCCCGGGACCCATCATACCCATAGGACGCAAACAGGACGTCTATCGGTTGGACATCCGCCGAGAGGATTCTCCAATCGATTTCGGCCTCAAGATTCGACGAATCTGCCGCGGCCCTAACGGTTCTGGGCTTGAACCATCCGTTCCAGTTGTCATATCCCCTTGCAGGGTCGTATTCATACATGACTGCCTCGGTGACGGTGTTTCCAGAGCCGAAGACCTCGACCATCCTTTCTGCGCCCAGACCTTCGATCCTGTAACCGGTCGCTCCGTTCCTGTCCATGTCCATGAAGACGAAAAGGGTGTCCTGCATCTCGTTTCCGTTCCCTTGCAGCACTGTTCCAATCACTTGCACGTAGAATGACAGATAGCCCAAGTCATCGTAGACCGCTGTCTCGATGATATCCACGTTCGGGTTCATTAGGGGAGATTGCTTGCTCTGAGTGAATGAGATTCCTTGCCAGTCATCGATGTTCCCGTCTACCTCTATCATCCCTCCAGTTTCTCTCTCGATTGAGACGAAGAATGATGTTGAGACAAGTACCAAGGCCACTACGATCGGGAGGAAGAGCTTCCATCGTCCTATCGTTTCCTCCTTTTTGAACCTGAGGGAGCCAAGACCGTTGGTCATTCCAACCCCGTTTGTGAGGCCGTTTATCAACCCTCTCTTGGCGCTCTCTATGCCATTGATCAATCCGTTTATGCGACCTGGGGGAATCATTCCCTCTCTTCTTCTGCCGTTGATGAGGCCATCTCGCGGGGGAATCCTCGGCGGGATTTCCCTTTCTGGCGGGGCGACCTCCCTTCTCTTACCATCCGCCTCCACTCTCTGCCAGAGCCGTTCCATCTCAGCCTCAATCGCCCAGATTTTGTACGGAGATCGTAACATCAACTCGATTTTCTCGATGTCCTCCTCATAACCCACAATGGGTATCGATCCGAGGCTCTCCTTCAGTATCTCGACCTTCTTGAGGTTCTCCTCGAACTGGAAGAAGGCGGTTCTCGCGCGATGCGGTTCCTTCTGCAGTATCTCCTCCAGCGGGAGAACGTTGTAGCCCTGTCTTCTCCACTTCTCAAGCTTCCTTCTGTATGCCTCTTCCTCATCGAGGGGCCTCTCCTCTTTCTCCACGATTTCCGATTCCAGAGCTTCGAGCCTCTCAAGGATCTCCTCCTCGTCTACCTCCTCCAGGAACTCAGTGCCGCATGTGGGACATCGGCTCTCCTCTGGGTCGAGAAGTTCGCCGCACATCGGGCAGGCAAAATACTCCTCAACATCCTCTTCTGGTGGGCCAGGCTCTTCGATCTTCTCAGGGGGTGCTACTTCTTCGATGAGTTCATCGAGGTCTTTGTCCACCTCTACTTCTGTGACCTTCTCCTCGGCGAGCTGGAGGGCCTTCCGGTATGACTCGACAGCTTCCTCTCGCCTGCCCAGAGCGGCCAGTGCGCTCGCCCTCGCATTGTAGACGGCCTTGTGGTCCGGCTCGAGCTTCTCCACGGCGTCGTAGCACTTGAGAGCCTTCTCGTGCTCACCTATGCTTCTCAGGAGCTCGCCTCTGGCGAACCACAGATTGACATTTCTGGGATGCTTTCTTAGCAGTTCCTCTTGTTTCTTGAGGATTCTTCTTGTCTTGGATATCTCTTCCTCGGTCGAGGTCTTCTTCCACTTCTTCACGAAATCCTCAGTAAACTTCCTTTTCTTTTTGGGCATGGCTAGACCTTGCTGTCACTTTGCACGTCATCATTCACAACATTCGTATATATTCATTATATCATCATTATCAGCGATATGTATCTCCCTTTCGAATGACCTGTGGTACTATTCCTTGTCCTAGAAGCATCCACTCTTGGGCTTCCGCCCGCGACCAAAGAGATTATTAGGCTATTTATCCTTATGCCAACGGGTGCAAAGTTGCGTCCGCCTACCTAGCGAGGTGTAACAATGGCGAAATCGGTAAAGCAGGCAAAGGTGGAGAAGAGAAGAGCCAAAGACCGAGCGAAGGCAGCCAGGCTCAGGTCAGAGTCCGCCAAACTGAAGGTCAAGATCGCCAAGCAGGAAGAAATCGTAAAGAAGATGAAGATGAGAGTGAAGGATCTCGAGTCCAAGGCTGCCAAGCTGGAGCGGGGTCCGACTCCACAGTACTCCAAGACGGAATACTAGAACGCAGCGGCGGTTTCGAACTAGGTTTTCGAAGCTTTCTTTC
>JBHIBK010000081.1:0-7258 GCA_046759065.1 Thermoplasmata archaeon
AGTAGTTGGTTCCCGGCAGGTTGTTCTTATCCTTAACGACGTCCAGCGATAGCGTCAGGGGATCCAATGCCCATAGGTGATACGAGAACAGCAGGTCGTCCATGGTCATCTGGACACCGTCGTGGGAGTACACTCCGTTGAAATCGTAGTATGCTGTGACCTCTAGGGGATTTGTGCCACCTCCTTTTTTGTAGATTCCGTACTCGTCGAGATCGAACGTACCGCTATCATCTGCGTCTATTCCCTTCAGGAGATAGGGAATCGGCTCCTCGGTGGCTGGGTCCACCTGACCCACACCCCTGTAGACGGGAGACAGGACGTTCGATGTCCACACGTCGCCTGACGCAAGGATGTTCCTCGTCTTCATGTCCTCATGTGCTCCCACATTCAATATTAGGTCCGCAAGAGGCTCTTCCTCATTTCCCTCTCCCGCCATGGCAGACGCCGAGAACGATAGGAGTAGCATCTGCACGCAGACGAGAATGACGATCTTCTGGATATTCATGCTCATCCTCCCAACGGTCGAAAACATGTGGTTTGTGGTATTTAAGTGTGAGTGCCAGAAGGTTTGTGCCGTATCATGAGTGGTCTCGTAATCCTGTCGACCTCGAACGAGTGGTCGCCGAGGTCTGTTCTCGCCCGCGAGTTCGATGTCACGTCTTCGATCATTGTCGCTTGACCCACTCCGAGAAAAAGAGATCGGCAATGCGTCCCTCCTCACTTACCAGACCCTTCTTCCGAAGCAGAGTGAGCGACCTGCGGACATGACTCGGTGTTTTGAGGCCATGCTCACTCACGAAATCCATGCCATAGGAGACCTTCTCCTCTTGCGCAAGGACTTGAAGCAGCCTCCTCTGATCGTACCCCTTGACCTGTTCCCAGATTTGCTCGAATTCCGGACTTGAATGCTCGACGATATCGTCCATCGCTCGGTCCACTAGAGATGGGTCTTCTGCCCGGCTCGAAAGGGACCAGATTTCGTAGCATACTCTCTGAACGTTATATGGACTCCCTCTGCTCATTTCCACAATCTTCGTCGTCACTTCGTCTGAGATGTCCCCGCCTGCCTGGGCGAATCTCCTTCTGACGAACCTTTTCAGAACATCTGGGGTCATAGGTCCCAGCATGATGGGCTTTGCGAACTTGTACAGTGCCCGCGATTCATCCGAGAACATCTCTGAGAGTACATGCCTCTTGCTGCCGCAGAAGACGTATGAGGCGTGCTCATGGAGTTGGAATCTTGACCTCATGAGCTTCTCCATGTCGAGGCCATCCAGATTCCGGATTTCCTGAAACTCGTCGAAGATGATGACCATTCGTCTCTTTCTCTTCTTGGCCAGGCTCTCTCCGAAGTCGAATGCGTCCGCCATGCTCCCCTTCCAATCCCTCTCGCTCAGGACAAGTTCGACGCCGATCTCCCCCGTATGCGTGAGCACCGCTCTCGGACGCAGTGAAGAGAGCAAGTCTGTGACCCCCTTCGCAATCTTCGACAGGTTCCCCTTGAGAGAACTCCTTGCGGCGGCTCCGACGATCTCCTCGGCCAGTCTTTGCCTTGAGGTGATAGGATAGAGGTCAACGTATGCGATGTCCAGCTTGCGTTGCAGGCGCCGCTTCGCTTCGAGAAGAAGTGAGGTCTTTCCCAGTCTTCTGGATGAGTAGAGAAGGAGGCTCTGACCTGAAAGCATAGCTTCCATGACGACCTTCAGTTCCTTCCGCCTGTTCACGAAATCCTTTCCGGTCACCGCTCTCCCGAACGTGAAGGGATTGCTACGCACAGTTCCTGATTGAACCGAAAGGTAATAAACCTATCGGTACTAACCATTCGGTTACGGGAACTCGAGTTCTCGGCCGGGCGGCCCCACTCGTGGATGGGTTTGACCCCAAAGACACCAGTGGCGGCACTAGCATTTCGTGCGGGAAATGAAGACGCACATAGCTCAGAGTTCCCTCCCTGAGGGCTCTCGGAGACACCGATCCGCGATGATGATATCTGGCCATTTCCAGGTGGAGGAGAGGCGAGCGGTCTGCCAAAGCGGTAGGCTTCATACCCCTAGTGCGCTTGCGGACACGTGCAACTCGTGTATTCTTGAGCCGGTGGCCTTCTCAGCCCGCCGTCCTATGCACGAACCCACGCCACAAACCTCCGAGGGCTTGAGATAATCGCTCACATCGATGTTGTGCGTGAACGGTCGTACGACCGGATATGTCCTCCCAACCACAGAGGAAGTCATAGCCAGACAATGTCCCGAAGAGAAGCTATTAATACGCGCAGTGTCCATACAACACAAAAGGAAGCGAGAGGATCGAATGACACTGCCGATTGACCTTATCATCAAGGTGAAGGGAAGGCACGCAAGGGAGCTAGCGAAGCAACTGAGCAATCCGAAGCATGACAGGAGACGGGCGAAGACATCCTCTGAAGCCAGAAAGATATTCTCGAAGAACAACCAGGAATAGATGTGCCCTCCCAATACAGGATAGAGATACTGACGAAAGACCACGATGTCAAACGTTTTGACTGTGGGGACGAAGGAATAAACCGATTCTTGAGGGAAGATGCCATCAAGCAACAGGAGCAGAAGTATTTGTCCACATACGTCACGGTCAATGGGAGGGATGTTGGAACCTATGCGACCGTGGCGAACGGCGTCGTAGAGCTGACTGATGTTGAGAAAGAGGACTTCCCCGATTTCCCATACCCTCAGATTCCCGCCTTGTTGCTAGCCAGGCTGGGGAGGGACATCAGGTACAAAGGGAGTGGGCTTGGGGAGATCATGATCAAGTTCTGCATCGGTCTGGCCCATGATGTGTCTGAAAAGGTAGGATGCAGGGTTGTCTGCGTTCACTCCTATGTTGGCAAGGCCGCTTACTACGAGAGTCTCGGATTCGTGCAGTGCGGCGGGGAACAGGAGGCAAGCGGGAAGCTCAGGTATGTGACGCTTTACTTCGACCTCAAGGGATGATGCTCCGAGCGGGATGGATGGAACGGTTTGGGTGCGACCTGGAAGGCCCGCTTTCGCCCCAGGACAACGCCTACGAGGTCATGGCCTCGATCGACCGAGGCAAGGAGATGTTCGAGGTCATATCCCGGTACGACGACCTTCTCGCGCTGGAGGGCAGGGAGGACTACGAGGCGGGCGACACGCTCTCGCTCATCGCACCTTTCCTGGTCTCGCACAACGTGAACGAGGACGCCATCTCGAAGGTCTCGAGCAAAGCGATGCTCGTTCCCGGCGCCAAGGAGATGATCGAGAAGCTGGTCAACAGGGACTGGCTCGTGTACATAATCTCGACGAGCTACGAGCAGCACGCGCACGGCGTGGGCTCGCGCCTCGGCATACCGGTGACCAACATCGCGTCCACGAGGTTCCCGCTGAACAGCTACCTGCTCGAGTTCGGCGAGGAGGACGTGGACGTCATCAAGCAGGCGGAAAGGGACATACTGGACCTCTACCCGCCGGAGAACGACGACGCGGTCAAATCGCGACTGGACAGATTCTTCTGGCAGGAGCTGACGCAACGCCCCGTGGGCAAGATCATAAACAGGATGAGCGTCTGCGGCGGGGCCCGCAAGATTGACGCGCTACTCAAGATCGCGGAGCAGACGGGAACGGATGTGAGCGAGTCCATCGTCGTGGGGGACAGCATAACGGACTTGAAGATGCTGCAGTTCGTCCGCGACGAGGGCGGTCTGGCGGTCGTGTTCAACGGCAACAAGTACGCGGTCCCGTACGGCAGCGTGGGACTGGCGACCGCGGACATGCGCAACCTGCAGTTCATCATGGAGACGTGGGAGGATGGCAAGCAGGCGGTCATGGATGCCGTCGCTGCCCGCGAGGGAGCAGACGAGGACCCGTACTACCACGTGCTGGAGGGAAGGGAGAGCTATGACGATGTCCTGGAGGCGCACATGGCAATGAGGGAGGCCATACGCGGTCAGGCGGCCAAGCTGGGGTGACCATGGACGTAATCGGCTTCGGCGCTCTCAACTGGGACAGGCTGCTGAAGGTCCCGCGCATCGCGAGCGGGGACGAGGAGCGCGTCGTGCTGGAGCAGACATGCGCCCCTGGTGGCTCGGCGGCGAACACCATATACGGACTGGCGAAGCTGGGTTTCAAGACGGGGTTCGTGGGAGCGCTGGGCGACGATGCCGAGGGCAGGGAGATGCTCATCGCTTTCGACAAGATAGGCGTGGACACGTCGCGCATCGTCATGCGGAAGAACCAGCCCACCGGGGCGGCCTATTCATTCATCGACCCGAAGGGCGAGCGGGCGCTGTACATCAACCCGGGGGCGAACGACACGCTGTCGGAAGAGGACGTGGACGTGGAGTTCATGGGCTCTTCGCAGGTGTTGCACATGACATCGTTCTGCGGGGAGGAGCAGTTCCAGCTGCAGAGGAAGCTACTTGAGCGGTTGCCTGAGAATCAGCTGGTGAGCGTGGCTCCTGGAGCGATCTATGCTGAGCGGGACGACTTCGAGCCGTTCCTCGAGCGGGCGAACATCCTCATCTTGAACAGAGGAGAAGTCGAGAGGATTAGCGGGGCGGACTACGAGGACGGCGCGCTCAAACTCATGGAGAAGGGCTGCGATCTCGTGGCGGTGACGCTTGGCAGCGAGGGCTGCTTCATTGCGAGCAAGGAGGGTAGCTGGACCGTGTCGGGATTTCCTGCCCAAGTAATCGATACTACAGGCGCAGGGGACGCCTTCGCGGCGGGATTCTTGGCGGGCATACTGGAGAACCTGAGCCCCGTGACTTGCGGGAGGCTGGGCAATGCGGTGGCGGCCCTTTGCATCGCGAAGATGGGCGCGCGAGCGGGCATGCCAACGAGGACCGAGCTAGACGCGCTTGTCAGTGCAGGATGAGACCTTGCTAGGATTCCTCTTTCTTCCTTCTTACGACTTCAAGAACAAGACCTGTGATGGCTATGACAGCCACCAGCACAACGGCCGTCCAGAAGAATATCTCCCCATACATCATTTCTTCTTCAGTAGGATTGTGAACATCTACGACGACGCTCACCACGTCGTAGGCGCCCTTCTCGTCAAGGCAACGAGCGCGAATAGTGTACTCCCCGTTGTCGACTTCCGTCGTGTCCCACTCATAGCTCCAGGATGCCGTTCCATTGACCTGAATCCAGGGACCGTCGTCGATGCTGATCTCCACGGTCACGATGGTTCCGTCCTCATCGTTGGCAGTTCCCGTGATTGAGTAGGTCTCGTGTATTCTGGCAAGTTCCTCAGGATGGGTTATGTCGCACACAGGGCGTTGGTTTCCAAGAGGATGGCCTCCGACAGGGAGAGGCTCCATCAGCGGATAGTTATCTTGGTTGTCAAGTTCGATGGAGTACACAGTGTCCCCAATGCCGTCCGGATCCGGGCAGTCAGTCTGGTTCTGTCCGCTACAGTTGTCCACTCCTGAGTAGTCGGACCAGTAGTTGCCACCATTTGGGTAGCCGTCGTCCCACTCGTTGGCACCGGTGTCATCATGTGCATGTTGGGAGTTGTTGATGAAGTTGTTGATGAAGTTGTTGTGGTAGACGCTGTTGTTGTCGGAGTCCCACAGAGATACACCCTGCAAATGGTCTGAGAATGTATTCTCCTTGATTGTGTTCCCTGAGGAATACAAGAGTCCGACTGCATCGTGGTTGTTCGAGACATTGTTGTCGGCAAGTGTGTTATTGGCAGAATCGTAGAGGAGTATGCCGAGCTCCCAGTTTCTCATGACGGTATTGTTGACGACGGTGTTATTGTTGGAGAACATTATGGTTATGCCATCCTTGTGATTCGACGAGATGACGTTGCCGGTGATTGTGGTGCCATTAGCGGTGGACAAGAGGAGACCGTCCTCGTTGTTCGAGATGTTGTTGTCTGTGACACTGCAGTTCTGAGCATAGTCGAGCCATATTCCCCTGAAGTGTAGAGGCAACCCAAGACTCTGCCCGCCGTTTTGCACTGTGAAGCCCGAGATGTTCACCCAATCAGCGGAAACGTGGACCATGATTCCCGTATCGTTACCATCGATAATCGTGGTGTCCCTGCCCGCTCCGACCAGAGACATTGTCTTGTTCACTATGACGTTCTCATAATACACGCCGCTGAACACATGCACCGTATCCCCAGGACTCGCGTCGTCTATCGCGCCCTGAATCGTCGTATAGTTCCCAGAGCCCGCCCCGCCCACGTACAGTGTAGTACCACTCACGTTGACGGGCAGAATCATGAGAGTAGGGAATAGAAGTCCCAGAAACAGGATGAATGCCACAACGAAGCTCCGAATCCTCATGTCCGCCTCCGCCACGGTGTTCCCGAAGAAGTGCCTGGGCATATAACTATTCCTATTGTGGCAAAGGTCCAAGTCAGCTCAGCCTGAATCCTCACAGATCCTTGAGGTGGTGGGTCGCATCTCCTGCTGTGAATATCGAGCCTGTTATGCAAATCACATCGTCCTCGCCAGAAAGCGAAAGCGCCCGCTCAATCGCCTCCGGAACAGTCGGCACGACCTCCACATCGTCCACGAGCTTCCTCGCCTCCCGCTCAATCTCCGCAGGATTCATCGCCCGCCAGTAGTCCGGCTTGGTGCAGATGATTCTTCCCGCCACCGGAGCGATTGCCCCCAGCATCGGCGCAACATCTTTCTCCGACATCACCCCAACAACGAAGGTTATGTGGTCATTCTTCGTCGTCTCGAGTAGCGCAACCCTAAGCTTCTCCATCCCGTCAGGATTGTGGCTTGAATCGATAATGACCGTCGGCTTCTGGCGAACGACCTCGAGCCTGGCGGGCCATTTCGCCCTCGCAAATCCCCGCCTAATCGCCTCATCGGGAACGTCATACTCTCCTTTTCGTAGGATGTCGAGCACCGCAAAGGCGGTCGCAACATTCTGCAGCTGGTAGGCCCCAATCAGGCGGACCTCGAACTCCTGAGCGGGCTTCCCTATCCACAGCTTCTGGCCAAATGTGTCGAAGGATATCCGCTCGTACGGGCACTCCTCCTCCACAACCGTGAGCTCGCATCCCCGCTCCTTACACACTCTCCGGATAACAGTATTCTCCTCAGCTGAGACCACGGGCACTCCGGGCTTGATTATCCCAGCCTTCTCCTTCGCTATCCGCTCGAGGGTCTTACCTAGGTGCTCGGTGTGCTCAAGCGCGAGGTGAGTTATCACCGCCATCTCGGGCATGATGAGATTGGTTGAAACCAAACGACCGCCCATGCCGACCTCGACGACGGCTATGTCCACGTCCTCATCCGCGA
>JBHIBK010000082.1:0-7241 GCA_046759065.1 Thermoplasmata archaeon
TGCCAGAAGAGGCTACCTTTTCGCTGTAGGCGTATCTTCCCAGCCATTCTTCCGAAGGGGTGCACTGAGGACATGCTGAAAGGGACGAAATCAGTCCCCGTTCGAACAAGTTCCTAGAGTTCCGGTCCACGATTCGAAGGACTCTGAAACGGAACGAGTCCCTGAGAAGGGCGGACACTTCCCGCTCTACGGGCCTGCACAAATCGCATGTCTTGGAGCCCTGTTTCTCCCAGTGCCCTCTCCCGGGCTGGGGCTGAAGGCATGGATGGTTTGAGTCTCTTCGTCGAAGAATTGCACCGCCTAGGAACCTGCGAAAGACACTGCTGTTCTTGTTGCCGCTGTAGTGCTGCTGGAGTCTCACCACCAGGCGACCTTGGGATCTGGGATGGTTGCCGACACGGACAATTCTGGGGCCGCCGTGAGGGCTTTTCTCACCCTTCTCGTAGAAGAAATAGAGTCCGTTGGCCGTGGGAACGCGGCTGGGGTCACGGAGCATCGGAAGCCCATCGAGATAGTGGTGAATCCTTCTGCAGACCTTGCTCGCGTCCTCGCCGCCCGTCATGAAAGCCCATCCCTTTCGTGAGCACCATCACCGATTTCTGCCAATACAGTGAGGATGTTTCTCTTCTGTACGTCGGTAATCGGCACCGTCCCCATTCGTCGATGTGTGATGACTTGGTTGTCCATTCCCAAGTCTCTCGCGAGTTCCTCGAAGTACCTGGTTACGCTCGCTTTCCCAACGAGGATGATTGCTGTCTCTGGATTCTGCGTATCGTGGACCAGTGAGAGGAGGTTTGGCTGGCCCTGTAGACAGGCAAAGTATGAACCCGAGAGGACGACAACGGCCGCATTGAACTGTACGTCCCGGAGAATGCCGTCGAGCTGCCTCATCACATTTGCAGCGATGCGTGGTAGTCTCGAGGAACCCTCCTTAAGGTAGCATTCATAGTAATAGATTAGCTGGTGAGAGGGAATGAGTCCGTAGCCAGCCGAGATGAAATACAGAGAGATATCGCCAATGTGCCTGATCTGGTCTATGAAAGGCCTCAGGAAAGCTGCATAGGTTCCACGATACATGTCTTCGGCAGGCGCAGCCAGTGGGGGCTCAGGCTCTGAAGGGAAAATGCCCTCCACGTCACATCCCGGTATGTCCGCAAACCCGTATCTCGACCTCATCTGGTTCCGAATCTCCTTCCGAGTGAGGTGTTTGTTAGGCCATTTCCTGTTTGTGCAGGAGGTGAGAAAGAGAAAGCGGGGCATCAGTTCTCCCCCGCATTGTACTCACTCTCACTCACTTGACGAATATGTCGATAACGACGTCTTAAGAAGGTCGAATCTTCTTCCGCCATCTATGTCTTCCTCAATCGCTCCAAGAACAGCTCCATTTCCTCATCCTCCACCACGGCCTCGTCTCCCTCGACAATGACGGATCTCGAGCCCTTCAGCAACACGGTTGCCTCAGACCTGCCGGATCGGTCAAATACATTCAGGACGGCATATAGTTCCTTGTGCGAGGGCTCCCCTTGAGCCCCAGAATAAGTGACTCTGATGTTTCCAAATTGCCTGACGACGCTTCCTCCAATTGCCCGAGGTTCGGAGACGGTAGGAAGCAGGATTCTCTCCGCGCTCCTCTCCAGTCTCACCACGTCTGTGGTATCCAAGTCGAGCTCGTCCCGAACCCATTCCGGATAGAATCTGAGCAGCTTGGCTTCGCCTTCGTCATTCTCCTCAACCCAATCATACATGGTGACAGACAAAGGGTAGAGTTCGAACGGAAAGGATTCCAAGAGGATTCTCACGAACTCTCGAGTATCACCTCTGGTATAGAAGTCAAGGTCTTCAAGAATCTGTGGCAGGACGTTTTTGATTCCAGCCTCCGTGTACAACCTCTCTGCGGGCCCACCCCTGAGATAGATTTCCCACCATTTCATCGGCATTTCGGTCCCCTCTGGCAATCGACTCATTGAACTATATTAGTTAGGGGAGCAGAGTCATTGAGGACAGAAACGGGATTGTGAGTTCACAGCTAGCCACCTCGGAGGAATTCTCCCGTCATCACGAGTCTTAATCCCTCTTTCTGCCTTTCAGAAGGCCTACAATTGTGATTCGCATCCATTCCCCAACCCTATTCCGCCGTCCACTGAATATGCTGCTCCGTGGCCCCCGAGATAACCAAATGTTCGAACATCAGAGTCCAGGCAAATGACCTTCTTTCATCGCGTGAATGTCTATTTTCCAGAGTTCGGAAGCGAAGGTAGAAGACAGAGTACTTCCTTCTAGTAGGGAGAGGGGGGCAGGGACAGTGTCACGAGTTGGAATTGTCGACGGGAGTAATCTGGCACTTCAACGACCACCCCGAGCTGACCGTCTCCTGCAACTAAGGGATGATTTGGAGTCGAACGACTTTCAGGAGGTGCGGATTATCTGCGACGCATCACTTCGCTGGAAGATCAAGGACGACGAGCAACACGAACTCCTTGAAGCCAAAATCAAGTCTGGAGACGTCCAGCAGGTGCCCGCGAAGACGCGAGCCGACGAGTTCATCCTCAGCTCGGCTCTGGACTGGAAGGAGGAAGGGTGGGAGGTCTTCATCATCACAAACGACCTGTACAAAGAGTTCCAGGAAGACGAGAGATTCAGTTGGCTGAGGAGAGAGGACCGCTTCATCAGATTCTTCATCAGTCGATTATCAGACGATAAAGAACGGGTCCACCTGAAGCTCGAGGGCCAGATAGAGAGGCTGAAACCTGCCTCTGAGGCGGCACGACTGAGCAAACCCGCGGAGGTCCTCTCCGTCACCAGGTACGACGGACGTTATACCTGCAATAAGAAGGGTGAGGTCTGGGTGCCGGTTCCTTATGATATGGAGAAGAGAACACTCGACACTCCAATTCTCAAAGAAATCGCTGCTTGCCTCCTCGCAGCGAAACCGAGGGGCGGGAGATTCCTCGTTATTGGCGGCGAGGTCTGGTATTGGCCCGAGCGCTACAGTCGCGACCATCTGGGAACCATAAAGATGAATCCAGAGGGGAGCGCATTCCTTGAAGTGACCGGAACGGAATAATCTCATCCAAAATTCGCTGGGATTTTGCGCAGTCGCTGGCAATGTAGGTCTAGCAAGAATCGACCGCGAGATACAGCTCCCTAACTTAGGGGGTGTCCACCCATTTGCAGGATCGTCCCAGTGAAGCTTAAGCTCCCTTCCCAGATTTGCTAAAGACCTTCGCTATCCTGGAACTCGGCGAGCCGGTGCTTGGCTAGCTGAAGCTCTTGTTCCACTTCCTCAATTACCTCGTGGGTGGCCTGGCCTGCTCGTACGAGCAATTCTCTCATTTTCAGCTTTTCCTTGAGCCTTCTCACTTCCTTCTCCAACCGCTTCAATCGTCTCTCCCTAACGGCCTTGGCCTCCTTGCGTTCCCTCTGTTTCTCTCGCCTTTCCTCGAGGTACTCATCGATTAGCTGTCGCACATCGTCCCTCGCGAGATCGTATCCCTCAGAACTCACCCATTCGAGGAAGCCACCGACCCAGCCACCGCGCATTATAGTCACACTCATCCATGTCCGGCCTAAGAGACTGGATACCTCTGCAACACTGTGGGGTTCCAGGAGGAGGGCAAGTTCCTCAGAGTCCCATACGCGCGGGAAAGTTCTTTCGCCCAATCGGTCTGTACGAAACTCTGTCACTTCCTCCTCTGTGACAACGGCGAACATTTCCTGCAGGAACTCAACCAAGCCCGCCTTCTGGACCTCGGTCATTCGAACTGGCTCACTGAAGTCGACACCTCCACGGTCTCCGTGCAGTAGCATAATCATCATTTTCGCCCCGTTCGTTCTGCGAGATACTCCTCGACTTGGGCAATCGTCGCTGGGAGTCGGTAACCCTTCCGTCGAAGCCATCCGAGGAAATCCATAACGAATTCACCTCGTTTCATCCGAACGCTCATCGTAGACCTGTTTAGTTTGTTGGCAAGAGACTGGTTGCTGCCGGTCCCCAAGAGTTCCAGAAGCTCCCGCGACGACCACCTCCGCGGCGAACTCGCCCCTGGCGGACTTCCTGGCGGCTCCTGAACCTCTGAGAGGACCACTTCCTCTTCCGATAATGAGCCGAGAAATTCAACGAACTGCTTCAACTGCTCCTCGGTCATCACGATTGGCGTTTCCAAGTCAACTAGCCCGTCTTTCGAGAAGACTATCTTCATGCAGTCTCACTCCAGCAGCTTTCTCACCTCATCGAGATACTCCGAGCTAATTGGGAGATTGGTCCTTGGAGAATGAAATGATCGGTTGATTCTCCACCTCTCCACGAAACCCCTGTCGACCTGTAGAGGTCTTCCTCGGACCCGTCTTAGGGCCGGAAGCCGTCCAGTCAGGCAGTTCAGCCATCCGCGAGCCAAAGTCTGTATCTGACGCTACCCCAACTGGGCACCCGAGTCCGTCTAAACCGCATCTGCTTCCTCTATAGGTCTTCCCCATTGATCACCCTCTGAATATCATTTAGACGGTTCTTGTTCAACGCTATCTCCACCCCGTAATTCGTTGATTTCTTGACCAGCAGCCCGCTCCTTGCCAGGTCTTCCATAGCTTCATTCCCGATGCCGCGTTCGTGACCCACGAGGCATCCAAGAGCGCGCTTCCAGGCGGTGTGCTTCCCTCCAATGTTCCCTCGGTCTTTGAGGTACTGAAGAATCCTCGCCTTGGCGGTCTTGAACGGGGAGGCTCCCCGGGCCTCCAGCCTGGCGATCATCTTGTCGAGATTGTCAAGGAGGGGCTCGATCTTCTCCCCCACCGTCCCCCCGACATGCCGTTCCACCGCTGCCGTCAGTCTCCGTTCCATTTCCGCAGCCGCCCGATCGACTTTGTCGGAGTTCCTCTCCACCCGTCGCACCAGCCCCTTCATTGCCTCCAGGTTCGAGTAGAGGCTCTTGCGAAAGGCATCTAGGCTATGTTCGGATGAGGCGGCCAGCTTTTCGCGCAGGAATCTATAGTCCTCGATAGCTTGATCCAAGATCTCACCGAGTTCGACCATCTTCTTCCTCAGGGACCTCGCCTGGTGCGTCAGACCCTCAAGCTTTCTTTCCACTTTGTTAGCTTCCTCCACCTTGGATTGGGAAGCGAGGCTCGAGACCTGGCGAAGGCTCACCACCATAAGGGCGATTGCCACCCCAATCAGGCCTAGCAGAATCTCCTCGTACGCCATCGGGATAGACCTCCAGATTCACGGAAACTACAGAGCATAGGCCTCTCCTTCAACCGGCTGCACCACGTCATGCCCGAGCTTCTCCAGGAAGCGGGCGTAGAGAGGCGCGTTCTTCGTGTGTATCAGGAACACGCGGTCGGGTTGCACCACCTCCACGGCCTCCCGAAGCTCGTGGGCGCTCGCGTGGCCCGATGCGTGGACCTGGAACAGGGGCAGGCCGTACTGGGTCAGCCACCCCAGGAGCTTGTCGTAGGATATCTCCATCTCCTCGTCGAAGGGTTCACTCTGGGAGAGGACGTAGACGCTTCCGGGCATGGGGTCGATGGCTGGAAGGGCCAGCATATCCGTCAGGGAGGCCACGAGGATGGATTCCTCCTGCATCCCCCGGACGTCCGCGGCTCCCACGATGCGGTCGCTGTACTCATCGTCCAGGTGCTGTTCCCAGGCAGCCGTTTTCTGCTTCTCCTTGGCGAAGATCAGGACGTTGGGAGCCCTAAGGTCGAAGGCGGCGAACTGCTGGGCGCCGGCGAGCTGGTCCACGAAGAAGGCCTGTTTTCGCGTCATGATTAGGGCCCGATCGGTCGCCCGAGCTACCTCGTAGAAAGTGGTTAGTCGGTCTAGGTCTGCGACGGCGAAGCCAGCCACGACCAATCCTGCGTCTGCTCAACGATCCTCTGCACTTTCTCGCGGACTTCGTCCTCGGACTCCACCTTGCAGGTGTCCACGTGGGTACCCTCGATGAGGAGGGCTTCCGGATCTCGTTTCGCCGCCTCCTCCAGGAAGGTCCGGGTACGGTCACCGCGGGGGCCGTGGAGCCTGAAGTCCCCTGTGTAGACCACGGTCCCCTCAGAGGACTCGACGGCGTAGCCAACGGCTCCGTGGATGGAGTGGTCCACTTCGTACGCGGTGACGGGGAGCCCGCCGACTTCAAAAGGCTTCCCCGGCTCGATGGCCGTCAAAGGCCGATATATCTCCGGACCGGCTCTCTTGGTCCAGTTGGCCAGATAGTACTCCTTTCCGCCCCGGGGCCGTCCCGAGAAATCCCGTGCCAGTATGAGGGAGCGTGCCTGAGGGGAGGCGTAGATGGGGATATCCTCCTTGAGCCAATGGACGGCGTCGTAGTGGTCCGTGTGGGGATGGCTCACAAGGACCCCATCGATGGTCGCCGGGTGCTCCTCGTCGGCCTTGTAGAGGCCCTCCAGGTCCGGGAGGATGCCGAGGGCCAGGAGGTGCTCCTCCTTCCGCGGCGAGATCCAGGGTTCGTCGAAGAACCGCTTCTCCCGGGCGAAGTTCCGCCCGAAGTCCAGGAAGATGCGGGCTTCCCTATCCTCCAGGAGGAACTTGTTACCTCCGATCTCGTCGACGCCGCCATAGAAGCTTAGCTGGACCACTACCTACTCCCCCAGGGCAGAGGTAATCTCGCTCGATATGCGACTGAGAATCTTCGACAGCTCCTCCTGAATTCCAGCGGCCTCGTCCCTGATGGCCTGTATGGCTTTCTTCGCGTTGGTGCATTGGGTGCGAATACGGGAAAAGCGGCTTAGGGCGGTCTCGGCAGCCTCTAGCTGCCGCTGGATTGCTGTGGCGTCTACTCCCTCGGCGATAGTGGCCTCACGCAGCAGCACGCGGGTGCGGGCCCAGCGGTAGGCTACCTCCAGCATCTCCTGGTGCAGCTCCTCCTCGAACTCCTTGCTGCCAAGAGCGGCGACAAGGAACTTGTTCTTGTACTCGTTAAACCAGCCTATGCTCTTGGACAGGGTCTCCACGTGCCGGACGAGGAAGATGCCGTATGCAGCCTCCCTGTTCTCCAAGGCCTCCTCCATGGTGCTCTCGATGGTGTTGTAGCTCTGATATCCAGTGTACTTCGTCTCGATGACCATCCTCAGGTCGGGCCGACTGGAGAGGGCGATGACGAAATCGCCCTTCTTGCTGCCTTTGATCAGGCCTGGCTTGTCTGTTGTCCGTTCCAGGGTGTCTCCGAAGGGGCGGACAGCGCCGGACAGGAGGTCCTCACACAGGTCCTCGAAGCTCTTCCCCTTGAGGG
>JBHIBK010000083.1:0-7179 GCA_046759065.1 Thermoplasmata archaeon
GGTCGACAGGGAGACGCTGATCGCGCTGAAGAAGAGGATCGAGGACGCCCACACCCTGCTCTACTGCATGAGCTGTGAGTCCACGAGAAAGGTGAGGGTCGCGGACCTCCCGTCAAAGATAGCGTGTCCTGTGTGCAGCGGTTTGATGGTGGCAGCCGTCCATCCTGCCGAGAGGGAGAAGACCGCGCTTGTCAAGAAGAGGCGTTTGACGGCCGAGGAGAGGAAGGATGCCAAGCGGATACAGACGAGCGCCAATCTTGTGAAGGCGCACGGGAAGAAGGCCGTCCTCGCTCTGATGGCGAGAGGCGTCGGGTCCGCCAATGCAGCCAAGATATTGAGGAGATTTCACGAAACCGAGGAGGACTTCCTGAGGGACATCCTCTCCGCCGAGGTCACGTACGCTAGGACGAGGAGATTCTGGGATTAGGCCTTCGGCAGGCTCACGATCTCATCCAGCTTCTTGGCGGTCTTGGAGATCTCGCTTTTCAGGACCGCGCATATCTTCTCTACCGGAGCCATGTAGTAGATGTATGCCAGCTTCCCTCTGGCCGTCTTGACGGCCTCGCGTTCGAGTATTCCCTTCTTCGTAAGAAAAACGAGGTGCTTCCTCACGCTCCTTTCGGACCTACGGACCCGCCTGACCACCTGGCGGACGTTCAGCTTCTTTGTGCTCCTCGCGAGGGTCTTCAGAATCCTCGAAGCGGTCCTCGGCAGACCGAGAACCTTCTCAGTGAGCTTGGTCAGTCCGTAGAGAACCTTCCTCTCCGACGAGCGGGTCATGTTCACAGAACGTAGTGTGTGGTCATATATGAAGTTTGTTTTTCATAGGTATGAGGCATGGCCATCGAAAGAAGTGTTAAATAGACAGACAACCTAACCCGCTTTCGATACTTGTAGAGGTTGCGTTCCAAGAGGAGGAACTATGGCGGCCGATAGGCAGGGGAATGGAGGAGTTCCTATAGTCCTCACCGCTCCACGCTCGGAGATCAGCACGTACAGCGGGGACCCATTCACCGCCTTCGTCGCCGTGTTCCCCAGGAAGCTCATCCCGGCGCTGATCGTCAAGGATGAGTGGCTCGAGGCCGAGAACAACGAGGACGGCACGGCCAGGTTCCTTCCATACGGCCTCAGGAAAGTCGAGTCCCTTTTGATCGAAGAGTTCGGTGAGGAGAACGTGGTCTCCGTCCACCCCGACAACCTGCATCAGTTCGTCGGTCCGAGAACGAAGGTAGTCGGCATTTCCACGATGGACGCCATGGGGCTGGCCTATGTCTCCTTGACATACAACTCGATCTTGGGCATCGGCGGGGAGTCGCTGGATGCATTTGAGTTCGAGCAGCTCATGAGGAATCCGGTCCTCTCACAATACGGCCCAAAGATCATCGTCGGCGGGGCGGGTTCTTGGCAGGTTCGGAACGCAGGCAAGATGGAGGAGCTCGGAGTCGATACCCTGGTGCACGGCGAGGGCGAGAACGCAATCCCAGACCTATTCCGCAGGGCCCTGAACGATGAGTCCTTGCCGAAGGAAGTGTACGGGAGGACCGTCAAGACGGACGACATCCCGCTCATAAAGAGGGCCGCCAGCTACGGGGTCGTCGAGATCACAAGGGGATGCGGGAGGGGCTGCTACTTCTGCTCGCCAACGAACAGGGTGAGGAACTCCCTCCCGCTCGACCACATCATGAAGGAAGTGGAGACCAACATCCGCGGGGGCGCGAATTCCATCTTCACGGCGACCGAGGACATGTTCATCTACCAGTGCGGCCCGAAATTCGTCCCCAACAGGGAAGCCGTGGTCAAGCTCTACAAGTCGATTGCGGAGTTCCCTGGCGTGGAGTACATCCACCTCTCACATGCGTCCATCGCACCGGCTGTCTACGACCCGAAGATGGTGGAGGAGCTGACACCGATACTTGAAGAAAAGACGCTGTACACTCCTAAGCTGAGGAAGAGATACAAGCGGAGGTTCGCGACCGTCCTGTTCGGCATCGAGAGCGGGAGCGTCAGGATCATGGAGAAGTACATGCGCGGGAAGGCTCTGCCGTACGAGGTCAAGGACTGGCACGAGATCGTCACGCAGGGGATAGGCATCTTCAACGACAACGGCTGGCGGCCCATGGGAACGATAATCACGGGCTGGCCGGGGGAGACGGAGGACGACACCGTCCAAACGCTGGAGCTTCTCGACAAGCTGAAGGATGCGGATTTGTTCTACGTTCCCCTGCTCTTCATTCCCCTCCAGGACAGCAGGCTGAGGGATGAGAGGATGATGCCCCTAGAGAGCCTCACGGACGCCCAGCTCGACTTCCTCGCAACTTGCTGGAGGTACAACATCGATTGCTGGGACGAGAAACTGAAGCCCATCTATTCCATGGTCTCCATCATTTCCTATTATCTATATTTCAGATGGAAGCACGGGAAGAAGTTCAAGCTCCCGTCCTTCAGAGTAGCAGGGCTGCATCCAGGGTTGTATTTGAGAGAATTCAGGGAGTGCGACCGCCAGGTGTGTTCCGAGCAACTGACGCCAAGAATGGGCGAGTGATCAAACCGTCTCGATCTTGTACAAAACATTGGTCCCCTTCAGTGTGAAGTGGACCTGGTCCGCCAGATCGATCGCCTCCTCCACGCTGGCGCTCTTGTCCCACTCGTACATGAAATCGTAGTTCCCCGTCGTCGGTACGAAGCCGAGCGCCTGCAGTCGCTGTACGATTTCCGAGGGCATCGCGCCGTCGCTGTTGAACGTCACGGTCATGTAGGTTATCATCCTGTCAAACCTATGATTCACGCCCATCTTAAAGTTTGCCCTCGGCTATTCTTCAGTACCCTCAAAATCCTTCTTCATCGCCTCGAATGCCTTCTCGTACTGCTCGAAGTAGTCTGAGCGGATGAAGTTGTCGATTACCTCGTAGGGCATCTTCTCAAGAATCTTGTCGACTGTCATCAATGCATCGCGAGCGTTGATTATCTCGTTCTCGTAGCCCTTCAGCTTCGCTTCCAGCTTTTCCAGCTTCTCGCTCTCCTTTTCGGCGTTCTCGGCCCTCTCCCTCGTGTCGTCCAGCATCCTATTGATGTCCGCCTCCCTCTCCTGTGCGATTCTGAGCTTCTCGTCGGCCTCGCGGGCCCGCTCCTCGATTTCCGACCTCCTCCTTTCGAGCTCTTCCCTCTCGGTCGTGATTTCAGATAGTTCGGTCTCCGACGACGAGACCCTCCTCTCCTCAACCTGCTGGATGTCTCTCTCGAGCTCCTTTCTCTTCTCCTGAATCAAGGTCTCCTCCCGCTTGTACCTGTCCTCCGCCTTCAGCAGTGCCTCGCGGAGGGAATCGAGCTCGGTCCCGTGATTCCTGAGATTCTGCTCTCTTCTCTCCAATTCGCTCTGCTTCTCCACCAGCAGTCGCTTCTCCTCTTCGATCCTCTCTTCCAGCTCCCTCTCTCGCTCTTCCAGCCCCTTCAGCCTCTCTTCCAGCTCCCTTTCCTTGTCACCGAGCCTGGCGATCTTCTCATCTGAGAGCTCAACCTCTCCCTTTCTTTCTTCCAGATGCTCGGCCATCTTCGTGAAGGTCTCCTTCAGGTTGCCAACCTCTTGCTCGCCCAGCTTTATCCTCTGGTCCGCTTCCCGGGCGATATCATCGAAACTCTCGAACTTCCTCATCATCCGGTCCAGTTCAGCGGTCTTTTCGTCCAGCTGCATCATCCTCTGATCCAGGGACCTCTCGACCTCCTCTTCCTTCGTCCTCAGCTCCCTTTCTCTCTCCAGGAGCTTCTCGTCGCTCTTCGCCAGCTCCTTGAAGAACGCGACCATCTTCTTTGTGCTATCTTCCAGGAACCCTCCCCTTTCCTCGAGCTTTCTTTCCACTCGCAGTAGGAGTTCCTCGCGCTTCTCCATCTCCCTCAGCTTGTTCTTCCATTCGTCTCTCAGGCGGGAGGCCGTCTTCCTTTCCGATCCAAGCTGCTTCCGCTCCTCCTTGAGCTTCCCGATCTCTTCGCTGAGCAGCTGCGTCCTCGCCCTGATGAGCTTCTTCTTGAGATGGTCCAGTTCTTTGCTTTTCGCCTCCAGTTGCTCCTCCTTCTTGAGCAGCCGCTCCTCCTTCTCCTTGATCGATTCCGCGTCCGTAGAGATCCGTTCGGCCTCTTCCCTCAGCAGAGCGGTGGATTGCATGATGCTCTTCTTCAGGTCGCCGATGGTGGCTCTTCCCCTCGGTCCGGAGTCCGCACCATTCTTCGCTGCACCCTCTTCCAGCTTCTTCAGGCGGTGCAGGTCCTTCTGTATCTTCTTCTGCTCCTCCAGCAACTGCTGCGCCGCATTGCCTTTTCCGGAAGACTTGGACCCCTTGCCCTTCTTCTTCCCTGAACCCCGCCCGCTTGCCAACAAAACTATGGATGCGATCATGTCCTCCCCTCTAGATGTCCTCCTCCGGTTCACTCCTCGCTGTTTGACGTTACAATGTTGAGGTACAATATTTTCTCTGGATTATTAATAGATATTGGTGAATTGGACCTTCCAGTTCTTATCCTGACGTTCAGAGAATCACTGCGTTAGCTTTATATCAAACCTCTCCGTAATACGTTCCGGTGGGTTCTTGGCCACGCCAGAGGACAGTATCAAGTGCGAGGTTTGCGGCAACCCGAATCCTCGAAAGGCCGAGTTCTGCGAAGAGTGCGGAGTGAAGCTTGACGTAGCTCAGGAAGAGGAAGATGTCGACAAGCTCCTGGAAGAGCTCGTTGAAATCGAAGCCCCCGCGAAGGGCGCGGACGAGGCTCTTGACTTGGACAAGGAGATCGTTGACGAGCTTCTCGATTCCCTTTTGATAGAGGAAGAGGGAGAGCTCTTCGAATGTCCGGTTTGCAGCACAATGATCGCGGTCGAATCCTCGGTCTGTCCCGATTGCGGAACGGAGTTCGCAGAGCTTCTGGAGAAGCCCGGGAAGAGGGTCGAGGCGGAAGAAGAGCTGGAGGTTCCCGTAGAGAAGGAGGTTCCCGTCAAGGTCGAGGTTTCCGAGAAGATGCCAAAGCTCACGACTTCCAGCGCGAGGATGATCGATGGCGTCGTCCTTGGGACGATCGCGATGCTCGTCGTCGTGTTCGCTCTTTTCAGGATGTGGGACTGGAGCGTCTACTCCGAGAGTTCAGCTCCTCTCATAGTGTTCGTCGCCGTGGCGGTTGCCGGAACGCTCCTCGGATTCGTGTTCTTCAGGATCAGTACGTCCGCTGTCGCGCAGGGCGATCGACTCGTGAAGGACGGACACTCCCTGGAGGCAATTCAGTACTACAACAGGGCGATAAGGATCGGTTCGAAGCCCGCGACGGCTTGGACCTCGAAGGGCGTGGCATACAAGAGGTTGAAGGAGTTCGACGACGCGCTCAGGTGCCACGAGATTGCGCTGAAGATGGACCCCAGGAACGAGATTGCCTGGACGAACAAGGGAGATGTCCTCTTCAGGCTTGAGCGGTACGAGGATGCCTTGGAGGCATTCGACAGCGCGCTGGAGATTAGGCCGAGGTACGCGATCGCTTGGAACAACAAGGGTGCCACACTCGCCCGGATGGGACGGTTCGAGGAGGCGAAGAAGTGCCACGACCAGGCGATCAAGATCAGGCCGAGGTACACCGCCGCTTGGCTGAACCGCGGCGAGGTCCTCGTCAGGCTCGGAAACAGGGACGAGGCCGCCAAGTGCCTGCAGAGGGCAAAGTCGCTGGGAGCCTAGCCCCTGAAGCCTTTGGCTATCACGTACATCTCGGAACTTTCTGAAATCGTCGCCTTTGGGCGGTGCCCCTTCACGAAGGAGAACTCTCTTTTCACCTTGATCAGAAAGTCATCGTACATGTCCCCCTGGAAGACCTTGATGACGGCGTTCCCACCGCTCCTGAGCATCCTTTCGGCCAAGCCGAGGGCGATCATGCTGAGATGCACTGATAGCGCGTGGTCCTTGCTCTTGTTCCCGCTAATCCTTGGCGACATGTCGCTCATGACGACGTCCACTTGCCCGCCGACCCACTCCTGCAGCCGGTCCGCCGCGTCCTTCTTCTCAAGGTCGAGGGTCATCGTGGACACGCCCTCGAGTTCGCGCATGCGGACCCTGTCAACTGCGAAAACGGCTCCCTTCTCGCCGACCAGCTCCTTTGCGATCTGTGACCAGCCTCCCGGAGCGGCTCCGAGGTCAACGACGGTGCCCCCCCGCCTGATCACATGGAACTTCTTCGTGATCTGCATGAGCTTATATGCCGCCCGGCTCCTGTATCCGGTCCTCTTGGCGGACCGGTAGTAGTGGTCCCTCTTCCTCTTCTCCAGCCAAGCCCTAGGCATTGCCTTCCCATCGGTGAGCCTCTGCAAAATGGTTTCGGTTTCGGGCAACAGCAGATTCCAGTCGTTCAAGACAAAGGGAGGCCGAAGCCCCGTCGACGGGAATGCCTATTCCGTGACGACCTGAATCCTCGGAGAATGGGCAATGTCGACCGTGTACCGCCTGATTGTTACCTCGGTGCCGCGAAAGGACAGTTGAGCGGGAAGTTCCTCGGGCTTCGCCTCTCCCACCTTCTCGTTCACGAAATCCGCGAGCGGGACGACATCTTCCTTCGAGAAGCTCTCAGAATCGATCTTGACGATGAGGGACAATTGGACGGGAACACTGTCCAAAGCCTTCAGTAGCCAGTTCCTCAGAATCTCCTCCTCTGCCATCTTCTGCCCCCTTCGAAATCCCGAATGGTTTCTCAACTGATAAATCTATCGCGGAGAAGCACTGTGAGCGGGAGTTGATGCTATCCGACCTGATAATTTCGCAGAAACCCATTTATACGGCAGAAAGCCCAGCAAGACCCGGTGACAGGGACGGAAGAACCCTCGATGAAGGTCAAGGTCTGCCTCGTTGGGGACTTTCAGGTAGGCAAGACCAGCCTGATCAGACGGTTCGTTCAGGATGAGTTCGACGATCGCTATCTCGAAACGATAGGGACGAAGGTCACCAAGAAGACAGTGAATGTGGACCATCCCAGCGAGGACGGCATCCTGCGCGTGAAGCTGCTCGTATGGGACATCATGGGCCGCAAGGAGTTCGGCGACCTCCTGCGCGAGGCCTACTTCTACGGAGCGAAAGGGATAGTCGCCGTCTGCGATCTAACGAGACCCGAGACCGTCGACAGCCTCCGTGAGTGGATAGATTCCGTCGTCCGCGTGACCGGTGAGGT
>JBHIBK010000084.1:0-7163 GCA_046759065.1 Thermoplasmata archaeon
ATCACCTTCGAGTAGGGTCTTGCGGCATAATTGGCGAGCATGGGATGGTCCGCGAGATAGATCTTGTCGAGACCGTACTGGATTGCCTCCTCGGCGAATCTCTCCACGCGGTGACCCAAAAGGACCCCGCTCAGCTCCACGCCCAGGATGTCAGCGATTCTCCTGCCCTCGCCTATGAGCTGGATGGAGCCCCTGCGGATGTGGTCCCGCCTGAACTCGATGAATACCATCACTCCCTTGGATTCCTCGAGGCCGCTCAAACCAGATCCTCCATCTCGAGGTCGTCGAGCAGTTTCCTCACTGCTTCCTTGACTTCCCCGCTATATATCCTCCCGCTTCTCTCAGGAAGTTCGACAGTTTCTATCTTGCCCACGACTGTTGGGGAACCCCTCAGGCCGATTTTTTCCCTGTCAAGGCCCACGTCATCCGCGGTGAAGTCCCTTATCACTCCGATCGTTCTGGCTCTTATCTTTCCCAAGAGTGTGGGGTCCCGTGGTCGATTGCACCCGTGGTTCACTGTGATCACAACTGGCAGGCGGGTCTCCCAGACCTCGAAGCCGTCTTCGACTGCCCTCTTGGCCCTGACATGGCTGTCGTGGACATCTATCTCGACAACGTAGGTGAGCTGAGGCATATCCAGGTTCGCGGCAATTCCTGGGCCCACATGACCTGTTGAGCTATCCGTTGTCTCCTCCCCGCAAAAGATGATGTCGAAGTCCCCAACGTGCTCGATCGTCTTAGAAAGGGCATAGGATGTGGGGAGTGTATCGGATCCTGCAAGAGCTCGGTCGGAGAGAAGGATTCCCTCGTCGGCGCCCATACCAATTGCGGTTTCCAGGGCCTGAAAGAACCTTGGCGGGCCCATGCTCAGCGCGAAGACGGACCCACCGAGCCCGTCCTTCAGCTGGAGAGCCATCTCGAGGGCGTGCAGGTCAGAGGGGTTGATCTCGCTCTCCACACCCTCCCTTATCAGAGTCTTCTTGACCGGGTCTACCTGAAGTTGTTCCGCCTTTGGAACCTGCTTGATGCAGACGACCGTTCTGAGTCCGCTTTTGGGCATGATCAGACCGACCTCATCCCGCCAAGGAGGTCCTTCATCAACTGCATGAGGGAGACCTTGCCCTTCATTTCCTCCTTCATTATGCGGAATATCTTCTCCTTTCTTCTCCCATCCACCGTGTACATCCTCCGGAGGGCATTGCAGAGAAGTTGGGGATATGAGCTGTATATCCTGGAATTCCTGAGGAACGTGGGCATCCTCTTGAACTCCTCCAGCTCTCGCGAAACTCCGAAGCTCCGCAGGTGGTCGAGATATCTCGAAAGAGTCTGAGCCGAATAATCATTTGAGGCGCGGGCCATTTTCACCGCTTCCGCGGCCGCCATCCCTGAGAGAATCGCCAAGTCAACGCCTCTGTAGGTATATCCGTGATTCAGGACGAAACCAGCGGCATCACCCACCGCGAGGAATCCGTTCGCGTAGGGCCTGGGAACCATCTGGGTCCCCAATTCCGGTATCGTGTGTGCTGAATACTCGACGACCTTTCCGCCCTTGATGTACTTCTGGATCGAAGGATGCATTTTGAACTTCTCTATCATGTTGTGAATCTCCGTTCTATGGAGAGAGAGATCCTCGGCTTGGACGACGACGCCAAGAGATATTGTATCCTCATTCGTGTATAGAAATCCGCCTCCTCGAAGGTAGTCCGTTGCGTGGCCGATGTAGGCGTTGGCAACCCCTTCCTTGTCCCCAACGTTGAACCGTTCCTCGATTCTCTTCTTGGTGAGCTTTATCGTCTCCTTTACCCCAATGGAGATCTCGTGTGGCACTTGCTCGGCCCTGATCCCCGCTTTCTGAGGGAAGACGGAGGCGACGCCGTCAGCGGCGATGACCGCATTCGCCTTCACTTCATCATCGCCCGCTCGAATCCCGTGGACGGTACCGTTCGATACCAGGAGATCGTCGACCCTCGTGCTTGTGATGAGCAGCGCTCCCTTTTGCTCCGCCTGCTCTGCGAGCCATCTATCGAATTTTGACCTGATCGCGGTAAAGCTGTTCACCCTTGAGCTCCCCACCCGGGGTGAATCATATTGAACCGTGACGGAGGTGTCCTCGGAGAGAAAGGAAAGATTCTCCTGAACAACGAATCGCTCGATGGGGGCCTCCCGCCAGTCCTTCGGAATGAGCCACTTTAGCGGGTAGGTATAGATCCTCCCGCCAAAAACGTTCTTTGAGCCTGGGTACTTGCCTCTTTCGACGAGAAGGACGCTGAATCCCTCCTTGGCCAGGGAGTAGGCCGCCGAGCTCCCCGCAGGACCAGCGCCTATCACTACTACTTCGAACCTGTCCATAAGTGCATCCTTCTGTGGCTCGGGGATAGGTAGAACTCGGACTATTAAGAAACTTGGCATCCGTTTTCCGGGCTTCGCACTTCTCAGTTTGAAACGATGTTCCGCGAAGGAAAATCACACCACATTGACATCATGGAATAGGTTTATTAGATTCCACAACATCGAGAACCGCGATGGCTGCCCCGCGCAAACCGAGAGCGGAGAAATCCCTCACTGTGGATGAACGCCTGGGTCTGGATAGATTCGAGCCAGATGATGAGGCTTTCATCGAGGTGGATACGAGGCTTTGCAGGGATTGCGTTCTCAAGCCGTGCCTCTACGTGTGCCCGGCCAAGGTCTACACGTGGGAGGAGGGGGAGCTCGTCTACAACATCGAGGGATGCCTGGAGATCGGTGTCTGCGTCATCGTCTGCAAGAAGATCGGAAAAGGCGCCATCAAGTGGAACTATCCGAGAGGAGGCTACGGAGTAGAGTTCAGATTCGGATGAGGGGGGATATGACAGAGATTCTCTACATGAAGGATGTGGAGTCCAACTACATCAGGGAATTCGATGCGGGGATTGTGGACCGAGGGGAGGACTACGTCGTCCTTGACAGGACGGCATTCTACGCTGAGGCGGGCGGTCAACCCACCGATAAGGGCGTCTTGAGATGGGATATCGGAGAGAGCGCTGTGAGAAAGGTCAGGAAAGACAAGGGAACTGTGAGGCATTTCGTTGATTCCATCCCGAGTGCCGATGAAGTCCGAGGCATACTGGACTGGGAGAGAAGACACGCCCTCATGAGGATGCATACCGCTCAGCACGTCGTCTCCGGGACCGTCTTCAATCTGTTTGAGGCGAGAACGGTGGGCAATCAGATCCACGCGAACCGCTCGAGAATAGACTTCCATCCAGTTGCCTTTGAAGAGAACGACTTGAGGGTGATAGAGGAGACCTGCAACGAGGTCATCTCAAAGGACATCCCGGTCTCGATATATGAGGAAGACAGGGGCACCCTCGAGGAGAAGATGGGAGAGCAGAGGTACATCATGGACCTCATTCCCAAGTCCATACAAAGGCTGCGAGTGATACAGATAGGGGACTTCGACATCTGCCCTTGCGGCGGAACCCATGTGAAGAACACGTCAGAGCTTGGAAAGGTCCACATAATGGGCAGAAGAAGCAAGGGTTCGGACAAGGAAAGACTGACCTACGAGCTTGTCTAGGACTCTCTCAGAGCAGCCTCTTCGATCCCTCGATCTTCTTGATGTCCTCGATGTCCTGGGTCACTTCCAGACAGCCTAGGTAATCTCCATTGCTGCGGACTGCAAAGTACCTGATGTAAGTCATCCTGCCGTTGCATCTTGTCCAGAAATCGGCTACGTCCTGGTCACCGTTTCTAAAGTCTTCCAATATCTGATTGACGAGATGAATGCTCTTCTGGGGATGGCACTGCTGGACATTCCTCCCTATCACCGCCTTCGTCCTGGGGAAGATCCTCTCCTCGGTCTCATTGTAGTAGCGGACCACATTCTCATCGTCCACAAAGGTGATTTCCACAGGCAGCGTGTTGAGAATCGCTTCGATCTGCTCCTTCGTCAGGGACCCGGTCTCAAATGGAATCGTGCCCTCCACCTCGACCTTCGGAGCTTCGGCCTCCTTAGCTACCATCTTCGTCGGCTCAGGGGTGAAGCAGCAATAACCGAGCTCGTCAAACTGCCTTCTCGCATCATGCCATTCGCTATCGTTCATGACCTGCAGTGCGGTCGGGAACAGTATGTTGTTCTCCTTGTAGAAATGATTGGAGAGCATGTCCGCCAAAGATGCCCCCACTGCCTGAAGTCTGGTGACGAATTCATCAAAGGCCACCCCCTCCCGAGTGTCGAGGATGGCGTAGAAGCTCTTCTTGATCTCCCTAATCTTGTCATGCTCCATCCACATCATCGCGGGCGGCTGCGTTACCCCGTGCTTCTCAAGATAGGGAAAGAGGACATTCTCCTCACGCACGTAATGACTTTCGGAATCTCTCAGATGGTCCGCGATATGGTCCAGATGCTTCATCTCGTCGGCTGTCGAGTCGAAGTCGCCCTTCTCTTCCAGGTCCTTGGCAATGATTCCCACCTCACGGGAATAGTCCAGAAGGGACTTGTGCTCCTCCGTTAGGATGTTGATCGGATGACCGGGCGGGGCCAGAACCTTCTCCTGTTCGAGTGATTCCCTGAAGACGGCAAGGTGAACGTCACAGAGTCCGTGGACTTCCTCGCTCGACATGCCTTCATTGATGAGCTCTTCCTCGATCTTGGCGATGTCGACCGGCGTGACATCCTTGAGGAATTCCTTGAAATCCTCCTTCACATCATCGGGATTCTCGCCCTCGTGCAGCCTCTTGATCAGATTCTTCAAAGCCTCTTTCTTTTCGTCTTCTCCAGATTCGTCGGTCATATCATCACGGTCCATTTTGCTTCGCTCGTTCTTGCCCGCCATCAAAACGTTCCGAACGCTATATAAACTCACGGATTTCCTTGTGATGACCTTTCGAAAATCGCCTTCCCCTCGTATTCGATCCGGAATATCTTGTAGAACGGAATCCTGGCTTGAAGGGTCGTGAAGTATCCCTTCCCCAGACGCGTGATCTCCTTGCCGCTGATTGTCACGAAATCCTCCTTCCCGCCTCTGTGCTCATACCAAATCTTGGCCTTGGCGAGATCCTTGTCCTCCCGCCACTTCAGCTCGTTAAGGACCTCCCTGGGTGTCATGGGACGTCCTCGTTGATTCTCGCGACGATTCTCTTCACCAAATCCACGCTCTCCCTGATCTTTTGCGGATCTATGTTCTCGAATGTGTCATCGTCACTGTGTATCCAGCTCATAATAGGTTGCTCCCTTGCTTTGACGGGATTCCTGTAGATGGCCTCCAGAAGGCGAAGAGGATAGCTTTTCCTCAGCGAATCTGCCCTCAGAACCGCACAGGCCCTGAATCCCCTCCTCAGGAACTCAGCGTGGTCACTGCTGGCCATCCACGCATTCTCGAAGTCCAGACCCAGCTCTGCCGCCGCTCCTGCGACAATCCCGCACAGATAGTCATCGGAGTATTTCTTCGGGAGAATCCCCAAACCTCGAACGATAAAGAACTTCCCGCCTCTCCCGACGCTGTCGAGGTTCAACACGAGCGTTCGCTCGGCATCGATGTCCTCCCTGTGGTCCATTACCCATTGCCTACTGCCGAAGAGCCCCGCCTCTTCTGCGGAGAAGAAGGCGAAATCCGTGCGGAGGTTCATTTCCTGGGTGTCCAGAGCGCTGGCGACCTCCAAGAGGACGGCGACCCCGCTCGCATTGTCATCTGCGCCAAGAGAGGGCTTGTCCGTTCTCAGCCCAAGTGCAACAACGGTGCCGTAGATTGAGAAGAATAGAAAGGCGATGAGAAATGCAAGCCATGGATAAATCCAGGGTCCTGTCATTACGAGCTCGAAGGAGAGGATCCGAGTGATTGGCGGGTCGCGGAGAATCGACCCGAGAATAGACCTGGCGAGGAGAAAGAAGACATACACAAGGGAGGTCAGTCCGGCTATATGACCGAATCTCAGGATCCTTTCGCGGTTCCTCTGGATGTAAGGACCGTGGGTCCACGAACTGTCATAATGGGCGGTCAGGATCAACCTCCAATCCTTGATCTCGTCGCCAGAGGCGATTATGTTCTGGGTCTTTCCTTTCGCCATTCTCAGTTCGAGCGCAGGAAGGATTTTCCCGACAGAGAAGGTGAGGAGGAAGACCGCGGTCAGCGAAAGTATGGGGTAGAGGAAGCCTGAGAGAAGGATGATTACCATAAACAACCAGCTCACGGTCATTATGAGCAACGGGCGGTACCATTTCCAAGAGATGTAGTTCGCGTCCTCCTCGGAGACATCGTACCCCAGCCGCTCGAGCTCCTCGACTATGAACCTGGCGGCCCGCCTCTCCCCCGCCGTACCGACACACCTCGGCGATGATGAGAGCTCCCGGGCGTATGCTAGCGCATCCACACGGTGGGGATTGGGGAGAATGCAATAAACTTTGCCAAAAAGAAATTAAGACACAAAGCAATTACACGGAACGATGGAATACGAGGGCATCGTCAATAAGATTCTCCACAGCGCGGGAGCTGAGGTAGGCGACTACATAGAGGTCACACGCGGAGAGGACTCCTTCAAGGGCATAGTGATGCCCCATGTCGAGTTCAGCGGGAAGGATGTTCTGACTCTGAAGCTTGACAATGGCTACAACATTGGGCTCAAGATCGATGATGCATGCATGATTCACCTCGTGCAGAGAAGAGAGGAAGGCAAGAGGGTGGAGGCCGGGTACGAAGCGGACCCCGAGAAGCCGACAGTCTCCGTCCTCGGAACGGGGGGAACGATAGCATCGTATGTTGAGTACAGAACTGGAGCGGTCTTTCCCGCCGAGAAGGCGAAGGACCTCGTATTCACCGTTCCCGAGCTTGCGGACATCTGCAACATCAGGGCCAAGGTCCTCTACAGCATGTTCAGCGAGAACATGACCGCCGAGCACTGGAAGAGACTCGCGAGCGAGGTCGCTTCTGAGCTGGATTCAGGGTCAAGAGGTGTGGTCATTCCTCACGGTACGGACACGCTCGGATACACGGCTGCGGCTCTATCCTTCATGCTGGACGATCTCAGCGGACCGGTCATCCTTGTGGGATCACAGAGGTCCTCGGACCGTCCATCCTCGGATGCCTTTCTAAACCTGACCTCTTCGGCCAGGCTTGCCAATGAGGACTTGGGAGAAGTGGTCGTCGTCATGCATGGTGAGACCTCGGACAGCTTCTGCACGGTCCACA
>JBHIBK010000085.1:0-7102 GCA_046759065.1 Thermoplasmata archaeon
GTCTGGTTGTCGTTCTTTCACTCGCACTTTTCGTCACTTCTTTGATTTCATACCGCAGAAGCAGGGATTCGAAGATTGCAGTTGTCGCTCTCGCCTTCTTTCTGTTCTTCTTGAAGAGTATCATTTGGATCGTTGGGCTCTTCTTCACTGAAGTCCAAGTGTCCACGACGTTCGTTCTCCTTGCGACAATGGATGTCGCGGTTCTTCTGACCCTCTTTGCTGCCACGCTCAGGCCGTCATAGGTGAAGGAACCAATGACCAAGGATCTTCTCGAACTTGAAACCAGAAGCAAGATATTCGATTTCATTGTGCAGTATCCGGGGATTCACCTGAGAGAACTTGAGAGAGCCCTTGGGATGTCCGCTCCTCTGCTGGACTATCATCTCCGGGTGCTTCTCAGAGGAGGCTTGGTCTCTGTTCTTGAAGAGGAGGCATACAAAAGATACTACCCAGAACCGTCCTCTGTGAAGGACGTGAGAGTTCTTTCCCCGGGCGAGAAAAGGATGCTCGCACTGCTTAGACAGGAAATCCCTCTGTCCATCGTACTGTATTTGCTGAGGATGGGGAATACCAGACATGGAGAGATTGCAGCAGAGTTGGGCCTTCGGGCTTCAACCCTCTCTTATCATCTGGGGAAGCTCGTGACAGGGGAGATCGTGGAAAAGACATCGGTTGGCAAGAAACGCGGATACCGGCTGAAAGACCGAGACGGGACTTTCAAGCTTCTCATAGCCTGCAGACCGCTGTCAAAGGACATGTTTGATCGCTTCGTGGAAATTTGGCGGGAACTCTATTGATTTCGATTCCTGGAAAAAAATTCGAATCCTGTCAAATAAGCCAATTATACCTCAGAAAGCGTTCAGGGAAATCGATGGAAGACCGAGACCGCCCTTCCAGGAAAGATTCCAAGCCAACGAAGACCAAAGTGATTGATCTATCCGACAAGCCGGAGATTCGAGAAAGAGTGCGCAATAAGCGGAAAAAGTCATCCGTCATATCAATTGCGATTCTCCTTGTGGTTCTCCTGTCGTTCGCGAATGTCTCCGGGCAGGGCTCTCACAGGGCGATCTCAGCGAAGCTGATGGATGACAATGCTGTTCTGGAGTCCACCGGCCTTTCCGGGAATGACGTTCTACTCTTCGAATTCGACACGTCAGACGCCTCGTTGGTCATCTCGCACAGAATTCGTGGAACTCAGGACTTCGAAGTCGTACTCAAACTTGTCAGCATCATAGAATTCGTGGAAGGTGTAGACGACCAGCACGAGGCTGTAAACGTTGTTCAGATAGCGGGCTCCCCTTTCTCCTCCAGGGTCTATGACCTGGTCCTCGCGGATGTTGAGGGGAAGGGAGTGGAAGTGAGCTGGAATCTGGGGAACGACTCCAGCCTTACTATGAGTTTGGAGTTGTTCGCAGAGGACGTGAGCTACGAAAGTATGGAGTATGGGCCTGCGAATGCAAGAATGCTTTTCGACATCAGCAACTTCGCCTTTGAGGTCGAAGATTCGGAAATCTCTTTGGAGGCGGAAATCCTGTCCCCTCACGCGAGTCTTGCGTGGAGAGACACGGAGAGCTTCCAGGAAATCTTCGCGGGGGTTCCCACCATCGACATCATGTTTGGCTTTCCCAACGAGATTCTCCGTGGAGACAAGACGAAGAAACCGGAATTCTCCTACAGGGAGACCACCGGGGGACTTGCTTTCTCCTCTGACTACGGAGGGGAGGCGAACACATCATGGGTCGGCTTCTGCAAGGCTGACATCGTAGTGCTGGAAGAGGAAGGGGTATGGCACCCTGTTGGGGACCTGGGCCTATTTGGTGGCACTCTGCTGGTGTCTGCAATAGTCGTCGCCGTTCTGAAGCTGGGATTCTTGAGACTTTGGGGGAGAATAGATGGGGGACTAACAAAGTAGGCTAGAAGCCGAATTTCTGTATGAGGAGGGGGGGACATAAGGAAAGTCATACAAAAGGCGACAAGCCCGCAAAAGAGGACGTGGGTGGAAAAGGTCACCGATGACAGCAATCACTGGCTATTGGCAAGGAGTTTGGAAAGGGACGGATTCCACAACAAGGCGGCCTGCCACTACCTCAAGGACGCTCGTGAGCACAAGAACGGGAACGTCCTAAGGACAGCGCTCAGCACGTTCTGTGCGGGAAGATGCTTGGCTTTGGCGGGGGAAGCCCGCGAGGCTGCTTCTCTCTATATTGTGGCGATACGGCTCTACGACAATGCGCTGGGTTCGGTGTCCGGCGGCTCGGAATCTGAGTGGTTGACAGAGAGGATTTCCTACTGCCGCTCAAAGGCCCTGGACCTCGGGTTCGGGGAGAAAAAGCGAGTCCGGGAGAGGAGCTTGTGAAGGCCTATTTCCTTGTCTCAGGAGTCTATCCGCACTACATGGGCGGTGTTTCCACCTGGTCCGATCTCCTCGTGAACGGGCTTCCCGATGTAGATTTCAAGATCGTGAGCGTTGTCTCCAATCCGCACGTGGAGGTGAGGTACAAGCTTCCCCCGAACGCCAGGGAGGTGATCACCATCCCTCTGTGGGGTTCGGAGAGGCCAGAGGAGTACAACCATGTGAACCCGCTGACGTTTCTCTCCAACAGCCTGCGGACGACGAACTCCTCGATAAAGAGATACTTCCTCCCGCATTTCCATGACTTCCTGGCGGAGATCATCGCGGGCAGCGAGAACATGGAACTTCTGGGGGAATCATTCTACGGGATGCACCAGTTCCTGAGAGAGTATGACTTCAAGAAATGTTTTCAGAGTGTGCCTGTCTGGGAGTGTTTCAATTCTCAGCTGCAGGAGAGCGAGTTCCTCTCGGGCCTCAACATGTACCAGTCCGTGAATCTTCTCAGAACGCTGGGCCGCTTCCTCCGCGTCCTGGCCTTCAAGCCCGAAAAGGTGGACCTATGCCATTCTGCAATCGCTTCGGTGGCGGGCATCGTGGGCATCATGGCGCACTTCGAGCACGGCACGCCGAACATACTGACCGAGCACGGCGTCTACTATCGAGAGAGGCTTCTCGATCTCATCAATCAGCCGCTTCAGTTCCAGGCGAAGTTCCTCTGGGAGAACTTCTACAAGGCGCTGACAAAACTGAACTACCACTTCGCTGACAAGATCTATCCCGTGTGCAGCTTCAATTCCCGATGGCAGCAGGAATTCGGGACGCCGGAGAGCAAGATCGAGGTCGTCTACAACGGTGTTGACAGCGACCTCTTCCGTCCCATGGACGTGCGGAGAGAGGACGACAGTCCTACCGTGGCGGCGGTCATAAGGATAGACAGACTGAAGGATGCGCTCAATCTCGTCAGGGCTATGAAGTACGTGGTGGAGGAAATCCCGAATGCTAGGTGCCTCATCTTCGGACCTTCTCCGGACGTGGACTATGCCAACCTCTGCTTGAAGGTGAGGAAGGAGCTGGGCTTGGAGGAGGTCGTGCGCTTTGAGGGCTACACCAGCGAGCCGGAGAAGGCATACAACACGGGTGATGTCATCGTCATGTCCAGCATATCCGAAGGATTCCCATTTGCATTAATCGAGGCCATGGCCAGTGGAAAGGCGGTGGTCGCCACGAACGTTGGCGGGATGGCCGAGGCTCTGGGCGATGCAGGCTTGCTCATTCCATCCAGGTCCCCAAGGGGGCTCGGAAAGGCCATAGTCAGACTGCTCGATAGCCCCGCCCTCTGTGAGCACCTTGGCAGAATGGCCCGCGAAAAGGCGATTAAGGAATATCCGATCCAAGGATTCATCGAGAAGTACAGGGAGATCTATCATGAGTACGCAGGTTCCTGATGTCGCCACCGCAGACCCGATGGTGTTGGACTCCATTGCCAGAACCGTTTCTGAGGTGGAGGGAAGGCCTAAGGACCACCTTGAGGTCGCGGTCATACTTGAGATTCTCGGGCATTCGGACGAGGACGCCAGACAAGTGGGATTCAACAACCTGTTCGACCTGGCCAAGGCGGTGCACGGTTCCGTTGAGCGCTTCTCGGAAGAGGAATACATAAAGGAGGAGGAGAAGCCCACGCCGAACAGCATGAGGCTGTTCCTCGCGGGTATGTTCTACAACTTGGGTTGGATGATAATGCTCATGTCCCTCTTCCTCGGCGGGCAGTCGCTCTGGGCGGCGAGGGACCTACCCATTGAGGTCTCGACAGGCATAGGGATGGGCGTCCTCCTGGGCCTTGTCACGACGGGGGGGATACAGCAGTTCACCGCCTGGAAGCTCATATACTATCAGACGCAGGGCAACAGCCCGCTTGCCAGATTCATCATGAGGAGGAATCTCATCGTCGGTCTGGGGATCCTCGTCTTCGCGGCCCTGGTCCTGTTGGGACTGAACGCTCTTGTCTTTGGCTTCCCGTACTCGGTCATCTTGATCACAATCTATTTCCTGGCACTGATAGGGACGTACAGGGTGTTCGCAACGCCCATTTTCGCCTTCAGGAAGTTCTGGGCCCTGATCTTCGTCTCGGTCTCGGCGCTGGTAGCGATGTTCGCATCCTACTTCGTCTTCGCCTCCATGGGAATGGAGAGAGTCAGGGCGGTGGTCAGCTCACAGAGCATGGGGCTCGCGGTCCTAATAGTCTCGAGCATCTACTTCGCCTACAGATACGTGTTCTCCGAACGCGAGGAGAAGGACGAGGATGAGCCGCCGTTCTATGCCCGGCCCGACCTGCCGAAGAGGGTGAGGGCTCCGAGATACTGGGTTCTCGCATACGAGGGCATCCCGCTGATCATCTACGGAACGCTCTATTTCGTCTTCATCTTCGGAGACAGGCTGGTCTCCTGGTTGGGCGCGGGACCCCTGATGTTGAACTACAACAGGACATATCAGATCGGCGTGGACCTTGCACTGCTTCTCCTCATACCCATCACAGGTGTGAAGTTCACATATCTCTACACGCTGTCCGACTACCTGGAGAAGAATCTGAAGCGGATCGATACCGCCGAATCTGCGTCCTTCAGCATCGTTCTGAGGGACTTCTACAAACGAATGGTCATCGGCGTCACAGTCTTCGGGGGCGCCTTCGTCTTGATTGCCTTCCTGGCGGGCGATTCCATTGTCGCCTTCGCCGGCGGGAACGCGGAGAGCGCGACGGTCTTCAAATGGGCCCTCTTGGGCATTTTCCTCTTCGCCCTGTTCCTCACGAACTCCGTCTTCTCCTTCTGCTTCAGGAAGAACAAGGCGATAGTCACCGTCCTGACGGTGGGATGCCTTCTCGCCTACACCCTCAGCTACACCCTCTCAACCGTGGACCAGTGGTATTCGGTCTTCGGATTTATCCTCAGCTCCTTCTTCCTCGTGACGGCGTCCACCTTCGTGGTCCTCGACATACTGAAGAGCGCCGACCACACGTACTACCAAGCCTTCTAGTCGGGGGAGCCCGACGCCGCGATCGCCTCGCTGCATCTCTTCAGAGCATCCTTGTTCTCCGGCCACTTCAGCAGTCCCAGGGCCTCATCGAGGCGACACCATCTGTATCCGTCATGCTCATTGGGATCCATCACGGGCTCCTTCCCGCCCTCCACGTAGGCCAGGAACACGTGTTCCATGAACTCACTTGCACCGGGGAACAGGTGAGAGACCCTCTTCTCGATGGGAAAGGAATAGGAGTGTTCGATTCTCTTGAGCGTGATGGGAACGTATCCTGTCTCCTCGATCAGCTCGCGCCTTGCCGCTTCCTCGAGGTCCTCGTCTCCCTCAACGCCGCCCGTCACCCCCTGCCAGAAGCCGCCGCGACTTGGGATGCGTCGAAGCAGTAGATACTCCCACTGATTGCCAGCGAGCCTCACGGGATGGACCAGGACCTGTATCGGCTGCCTCCTTGACCGTTCGGCGCCTGGATCGTCCTCATCTACTGGCATTTGCGATCCTCCAGACTCGGGCGAAGGCGCAGCTTCAAGCTTCCCCTCCGTGAATCGAAGCGTCCCTCGAGTGGAGGTCCAACCGCTCGTTTGACGATCCTCTCCAGCACTCGCCGACTATTCGCACTCATCCGCAATTGCCCGCTTGCAGTTGGGACAATGGGTTACCTTCTGGATGTCCATAGGTCTCAGGGCACTTCCATCCCTCTGGTGTCTTCTCAAGCATCGTCCCGTGGAACGGACAGCAGTGAGTCTCGTTACCGCAACCACCGCACTTCACTATGTCACCTCCCCGTCTTGATTGGGAATCTTGTGAATGACCTGTGATAGTGAACTGCATATTAGTGTCTTCTCTGACGGTCTCATGATGGGAAAGGTTCAAGTTGCATTCCCCTGATTGCGTGCCGTCGAGCCAAACGGAATCCGTTTGGGGTCATCGTTTCAAACGATGAGGGGTCACCATGAAGGCAGTAGCGATCAACGGCAGCCCAAGAGGAGAGCTGGGATGAAGATGGACGTCCGAGGCTTTGCTTGCGAGAGGTTCTCTATGATTAGAATTCACGAGGCAGAAGGATGGAACTGGACATCGATGCAAGGGTGACTCTCAGCAACGCCGTCGAGATGCCAGTCTTCGGACTTGGCTTGTACATGAGCCGCCCGGGAGATGAGGCACGGAGTGCCATCAGCCAAGCCCTTGAAGCGGGCTACAGGTTGATTGACACCGCCGCCTACTACCAGAATGAGAGGGATGTCGGGGAGGCTCTCCGCGATAGCGGCGTCCCGCGAGAGGATGTGTTCATCACCACGAAGCTCAAGAACTCGGACCATGGCTACGAGACAGCCATCGCTGCCTGCGACAGGAGCCTACGACTCCTGGGGCTCTCCTTCGTTGACCTCTACCTGATTCATTGGCCTGTGGAGGGCCTCCGAATGGAGTCATGGCGGGCGCTCGAGACCCTACTCAAAGAGGGCAAGTGCCACGCTATTGGCGTGAGCAACTACACGATCCGGCACTTGGAGGAGCTGCTTGAGCACTCGTCCGCGGTCCCTGCGGTCAATCAGGTGGAGTTCCACCCGTTTCTGTATCAGCAAGACCTTCTCCACTTCTGCCGCTCGCATGACATCGTTCTTGAAGCATACAGCCCGCTCACGAGGGGGCGCAAACTTGGGGATCCGAGAGTGGCGGCTATCGCGTCCGAGTTCAACAAGAGAACCCCCGATGTCGAGC
>JBHIBK010000086.1:0-7035 GCA_046759065.1 Thermoplasmata archaeon
TGCCCGAGTCCCTCTGGCTGGAGGTCAACGAACTCTTCGTGAGACATGGTCAGACTACGTGTACGCCGACGAATCCCGATTGTCCCTCCTGCAGCCTCGCCGACCTCTGCGCCTACAACCTCTCTCGGCTCGACCCTCCAATGGCATGATTCCCGATGTCGTAAGCGACACTTTCTTGACCGGACAATGCTGAGCATCAAAAGTCGCCATCATGGCTGCAGTCTAGGCCTTGTCGCCGAGGTTCAGCCTCATTCGGCTCCGACATCGGTCGAGTTCGGAAGTTAAAAGGGCTACTGGGCGCATACTCTGAGTCGAATAAATAGATTTATACTCGGAGAGAGCCTGTTACAAATTACAAAAGCCCGGGGGCGGACTCGGACCGCTGTCAGGGGGGTTTGCTGGACCCTTAAGTCGACCTCTCTGTCACCCGGAACACATCAAGCAGCGCATCATCGAAGTCTTGGAGGCCTCATAATGCAGGAATTCGTCCTCGAAGAGGGCGCGGCGTTGACCCTCGTCCACTCCGCGGATCTGCACCTAGGAAGTGGCATGGCGGTGGCCAAGCGCTTAGGCCGTGAAGATAGCCTCCAGGGGGCCACGTACGAGGCGTTACAGAATCTGGTGTCCCTGTGCCAGGAGCGCGGGGCTCAGATCCTAACGTTGGGCGGTGACCTGTTCGACCACGCAGACCAACCCAATCCCGTGCCACGTCGACGCCTTCGTGAGGCTCTCGAGAAAATTCCAGAGACCACTGTCGCCGTCGTGCGGGGCAACCACGACCACTTGGATTCACGATTCCCTCAGATCGCCTATCCAGACAGCGTGTTCGAATTCCACGGCAACGCCAAGACGTGCGATATGGGCTGGGTACGACTCCACGGAATAAGTTATTCGATGCAACATGTTCGGGAATCACTCCTGCCGCGATACCCGCCTGCATCCGAGGACCATTTCGACATTGGCCTACTCCACGCAAACGTTGGAAACAACCCGGTCCACGCCCCATACGCACCATGCACTGTCGATGACCTCGTGGCCCATGGTTACAATATGTGGTTGCTCGGACACATCCACAAGCGCCAGGTTCTCAACGAGGACCCTTTGATAGTCTATCCGGGTAATCTCCAAGGACTGGACGCAGGTGAAACCGGGCCTCGAACAGCCGAAGTGATCAACGTTGATGAAGCTGGACGTGTCACACATGAGCCTGTCTCGGTGCATTCGATGCTGTGGTTGGAGCGCGAGGTGGATGTCTCCGAATGCGAGGATGCCGATCAGGTCTTGGACCTGGCCGTAAAGGAGGCACAGAGCCTGCGCGATGGATTGGGGCACGAGAAGGGCCTGATTGTCCGCATCGATTTGGTCGGGGCTACCGAACTTCATGAATCCTTGGCCCAGACCGCGGCTACGGGCAAGGACTCCATCCCCTACGTCATCCAAGAGTACATCAACGAGTCCCTTGGTGAGCAGGATCCCCTCGTTTTGGTGGACAGGGTGCGCATCCGCACCCGATCTACGTTTGACTTGGATGAACTAGCACAAGGAGAACACGTACTGGGCGTCCTTGTACGATTGGCGCGCCGCAATGAAACAAAAGAAGAAGCCGTCCGGGTCCTACGGGAAGGAGCCATCGAGGATCAGGAAGCCGAAAAGCTGGTCGACCTCCTGTGGGAAGACGCCCTGCAGGGAGCCTTGGCCCGCATACGGGGGAGAGAGGCATGAGAATCGAAGAGGTCTACATAGACGGCTACGGTGCCCTACACGACGTGAAGCTTGAGCTCAAAGAAGGTTTGGTGTGCATCCATGGTCTCAATGAAGCCGGTAAAACCACCTTGTTAGCTTTCGTGCGTTCCATCTTCTTCGGTTTCTCCCGTGCCCTCTCCAAGCAGACCAGAACAGGCCCAGGACGGCGCACGGCACCCTATGACCCGGTAGAAGGGGGCCAGAAAGGAGGCTACCTCGTCGTCGCTGTCGACGAGAACGGCAAGACAACACGATATCGCCTGGAGCGCAAGAAGGTGGCCAAGGTTGACGGCGAACTGGAGATTCACGACTTGACGAACAACAGGGCTTACAAGGGAGAGGACGCAGAGCGCTTGGTCACTCTCATCCTCAAGAGAATGGACGCCACCCTCTTCAGCAACGTGTTCGCCCTTGGCCCTGACGAACTTCACGCTTTGGAATCCCTCGACAGCGAGGAGATTCAAGGCCTACTGTTCACAGCCGACGCTGGTGTCGGTTCTGCGCTGGTCAAAGAGATGCAGCGCATCGAGGCGGCTCAGCAAGGACTCTACAAGCCGCGCGCTAAGAAGTCTCGCATCAACCGCCTCCAATCTGAGCTGCGAGTTATCCGAAAGAGTATCCGAGACGCCAGGGCAGATCTTTCGACGTACGAGAGAGACCGAGACCGTCTCCATGAGATTAGCGGGAGTAAACAGGAGCTGGAGAAACAACGGGACCAGAAGGTGGCGGGGGTATTTCGCGCCCGCCAGCGCCAGGAGGCACGTGGTCATCTTGCTGAGATTACTGGCTGGAAAGGGCAGGCCGAACCCCTGCGCGAGCGACAGCTCCCGGATGGGTCAGCAATACAGGAGGAGACGCGGCTCAGGACAAAGTTGGAGGAACTTGAGAAACAGTTGAAGAGGGAAAGCAGTGAGCTGGAACGGTCGCAAGAAGCTTTGAAGAGCCTGCAATTCGATGAGAACGACGCGGACGCCTGGCCGGTGTTGAAGCGCCTTCAGGTGTCGGATCTCCCGGCCTTGTTAGCGGCGAAGGAACAGCGCGACCGCTTCCAAGAGGAACTGAATGGCCTTGGTAACCGTTACGTCAGCAAAAAATATCGGGAACGCTTCCAAGAATTCGTTGGTAAAAGAAGGGGCTTGGAGGACCAGCTAGCCGAGATCAAGGAAGAACTAGAAGACCTACAGAAGCAACTCGACGAGGAAACGAGGTTGATTCGGTCGAGGGATGTGTTGCATGGAGCGGAAAGGGCCCTTCGTATCGACCTCAAAGACCTAGAAACCGGAAAGAAGACCTTCCAGGACCGCCTTGAGGATGCAGATAGGGATCTGCAAGGGGCCCTCGCCAGATTGGGTCCGGAATGGACAGAGGAACGCTTGAAGAGCATACCCACGGACCCAGTGTGGATTACAAAGATTGCGAACCAATTGCCCGGGGACGTGGCTGGCATCGCACCCACGGGAAGAGGGAGCTTGAGAATTCTAGTGGTCCTCGGTTTCGTCATGATGGCTGCTGGAGGCGTCGGGTTGATGGGGATCTTCGATTCCTTGGCCGCCGTTGTCTTGTTGCTATCGGGCCTGGCGGTGCTATTGGTGGGATGGAACCTCTTGTCCGGGGTCAGTCGGCAACCAGCCCCACAGAGCCTTCCCCGAGAAGCAGCGGATGCCTTACGGAAGTACGGCATGGAGGGACCGGTCACGCGGTCTGACTTTCACGCCATTGTAACCGCTGTCGGCTCGACGAAGGAGGCCCTCAAGAAGGTCCAAGACGCCAAGGAGCGGGGCCGGAAGGAGGATTCACGATGGGAGAAAGCAAGGCAAACGACCTTGGAGGCGGCTAGGTCCCTGGATCTTCCGGAGGTGGAAGACCTTTTCTTCCTCCAAGAGGAGATTCGTCAAGCCGCAGATAGGGCCAAATCAGCGGCGACTCAAGTCAAGACCTTAGAGTCCCAGAAAGATAAGAAAATCAAGAAGCGGGGCTTCCGCCAGCGAGAACTCGACGAACTCATGCAAGAAATCAGTGGCATCCTGAAATCAAACGAATGCGAATCCGAGGAGGCCTTTGAGGATCTGATACAGAGCGGCGAAAGAATCGATGAGCTGAAGGGCCAACTAGAGCAACTCAGGTCCCAGGCTGAGACGTTTCGGCAGTTCGAGGAGGGATTCCGGACTGTCCAGAAGAAGCGAAAACAGAAGATGCCGCTCCGTGAAGAGATAGTCACGGCTTTTGCCCAAACGGTCGAGGTTTGTGAAGCTGCCTATGACTCCAGACGCCGACACACAGACCTAGATGAGAAAATCCAGGAGAAGGAACCTATAGTCGATTCCCTTGGAGAGAACGTTAAGGAGGCCAAAGAGAAGTTGAAGACAGTGTACCAGTCGTTTGTTTGCGGTGACCACGATTCCTTCCGCGGTGCCCATGAAGATGCCAAGCGCCTGCAGGAACTTGAGAGCAAGATCGAAGCTAAGCAGAGCCTCCTAAAGTCCTTGGAAAGCAGATACCCGGATTTGCGTTCAGACGTGGAAGCTACGACACCGGATGAAGACGAGGTACTGGCGGCTAGTGAAGAGGCCGTCAAGGAGGAATTCAAACGCGAACGTGACAATCTGGAGAGCGGGGAAAAGGAACTCCACGCCAGACTCCAGCGGCTGGACAGTTCAGACCAGCTGGGTTCCTTACTGGCAGAAGAGAAACGACTGAAGGCCGAGCTGCAGCAGGCAAAGGAGGAGTGGGCAGAACTCCGGTTGGTTCAATTGCTCTTGGGGAAGGCCCGCGAAGACTACGAGAAGGAGCACGGGCCCAAGATTCTGAAGCGTGCCAGCGAGTTCTTGGAGGGAATCACGAATGGCCGTTACAAGCGGATCCTAAGATCCACAGAGCACGATGGATATGATCTCATCGAGATCGGGGGTCGGCGGATTCCGGCCATTCCTGTCACGGTTTCGCGGGGAACTCTTGCTCAAGTGTACCTATGCATCCGGCTTGCATACACTGACGTCATGCAGGAACACCGCCGAATCCCATACATTCTTGACGACGTGCTTATGGACTTCGACGACGTGCGCTTGGACAATGCGGCCAAAGTCCTTATCGAACTGGCACAGGGAAGACAGGTAGTATTGTTGACCCACCATGGCCACGTCTCAGAATCCGTTAGACAGGTGGGTGGCCACATATCGAACTTCGCAGGAGCGTCTCTATCACCCTGAGGCGGGCGGTGCAAGCCGAGAAGAGGCCACGGAGAAAGAGAAGAGATTTCACGATACTGCAGTAGAGTCTGGAAACGTCTACCGACCGTCTGGAGACACGGTTGATTTAGGCGCCCAACCAACCTTTAACGCAACAGAACCGTCAAGGCATGAGTGCCATTTAGAGCATGGGCATAAAGGAGGATAAGGAAAAGACCTCTCAGACTTGCACTATTACCTCCGGAAGAACAGACGTTCCACTTCGGAACACAGATACTTAACACCTCTAGAAATGAAATTTCAGAAAAGCAAAAAGAGTCAAGAATAATGCCTGGAACCCATCAAATGGAGCTTGAGCGTCATCGACCAGGTGCATGAGAAGTTGAACGAAGCCAAGAAGAAACGTGGCGAGAAACAAACACGGCTAAGTTCCTCAGGGCAATCCTCGATGCGTAATGTACATCGTCTCGTTTCTCTGAATGAGTGCAACGTTTGAAAAGGATACTCTAATCTTCAGTCACGTCAGGGACAACACAGGTAGCAGCCGCCACGAGATCATCTTTTTCGAGAGAGATTATTTTCACGCCCTGGGCAATCCGGCCAGTCTTTCGTATTTCACTCACATTTGTCCGGAGAACCTTTCCTTGACGAGTTGTAACAATTATCTCCTCCGACCCGGCAACTGCGCGCAGCGCAACCACGTCGCCAGTACGAAACGTTGTTTTCAGGGTTCTCAACGGGCGACACCCAATGACGGGATGGAATTTCCGGGGGTATCGATATTCAGCGAAGTCAGTAAGTTTTCCAAGCCCCTTCTCAGTGATGGTCAACAAGTATCCGGGCTCCTTGCCAACATGCATCCCAATGGCATAGTCATCGTTGGCGAGTTTGATCGCCTTCGCGCCTCGAGTGACACGACCAGAAACTCTCACCCAGCTTTCGGGAAATCGAAGGCACCATCCCTTCCTAGTAGCGATGAAGATGTCCTGGTCTCCCTCACTCAGCTTCACCTCAACGACATCATCCCCCTCCCTAAGATCAATTGCGATTATTCCGGAAATTTTGGGCTTATTGAATACCAAGAGAGGGACTCTCTTTACGAAGCCTTGCTTAGTGGCAATAATGACAACATCTTCGGTGTCAAGCAGTTTCGCTGGAATCATGTCGTGGATTCGTTCACCAGGTCCCATGCGAGGAAGTAGGTTAATGATAGGCTTGCCTTTCGAATACCGACTGACAAGAGGCAGCTTGAATGTCTTCAGCCAATAGCACTTCCCTCGGCTCGAGAAGAACAGAATGTAGTCATGAGTGGAGGCCACAAACGAATTCACGACGAAATCTTCCTCCTTGGGTTGAAAACCGATTCTCCCCTTCCCGCCTCTCTTCTGTTGTTTATACTCAGTCATAGGCAGTCGCTTGATGTAGCCTGTGTTCGTTATCGTGACGACGTTGTCCTCCTCCGGAATCAGGTCCTCAATCATGAATTCGGTCACGCTCGTTTCGACGGTTGTCCGCCGTTCGTCCCCGTAATTCTCCCTCAGCTCTAGAATCTCCTGCCTAATGATCGATAAAAGCCTTCCGCGATCGGTTAGGGTTGCTTCCAGACTGTCAATCCGGGTCGTTAGTTCTTCCCCCTCTTCCCTGAGGGAGCGGTGCTCTATGGCGGTCAGCCTCTGGAGCCTCAAATCCAAGATGGCCTTGGCCTGCAGTGCGGTGACTCGAAGGGTATCCTCCAAAAACTCCCTCGCTTCTTGGATGCTCTCGGAGGACTTGATGAGGGATATGACCTCGTCCAGATTGTCCAGGGCCACCAGCAGACCCTCCACAATATGAAGCCGCTCCTTAGCTTTCCGGAGGTCAAATTCCGTCCTTCGCCGAACGATCTCCTCCCTGAACCTGATGAACTCCTCTAGGGTCTCTTTCAGGGAGAGGACCCTCGGCTCTCCGTCCACCAGTGCCAGGTTGATGACGCCGAAGGTGACCTGCAGCGGCGTGTGGGCGTACAGCTGGTTGAGTATTATCTCCTCGTGGACGTCCCTCCGCAGTTCCACCACGATCCGGATGCCTTCCCGGTCACTCTCGTCCCGCAGGTCGACGATGCCGTCCA
>JBHIBK010000087.1:0-7022 GCA_046759065.1 Thermoplasmata archaeon
AGAGGACTTTGAGCTCGTTTCCACGAAAGTAGAGGATCACGCCTCGATAGGAGCGAGCTCCGTGTTGGTGTGCGGGATAAGAATCGGGAGGTACGCGATGATTGGCGCAGGGAGTGTTGTCACGAAGAGCGTCCCGCCACACGCCCTTGTCTATGGAAATCCCGCGAGAGTCGTCGGACATGTATGCGAGTGCGGGCGTCCATTGAACGAGGAGAGCGTGTGCGAGGCTTGCGGGAAGAGAATTGAGCTGGAGGGGTTTCTCTGATTCCAATAGCGCGACCGTTTCTCTCGGACGAGGAGGTGCAGGCCGTTGCCGATGTGCTCAGATCTGGTATCCTTGCCCGAGGTCCGAGAGTCAAGGAGTTCGAGAATCGATTTGCAGAATGCGTGGGAAGGAAGCACGCAATCGCGACATCGTCTGGAACCTCCGCACTTCACATATCGGCCTTGGTAATGGGCATATCCAAGGGCTCCGAGGTCATCATTCCCCCGCTCACGTTCTTCGCAACCGCCTCTACCGTCCTTTTCTGCGGCGGCCGTCCTGTTTTCGCGGACATCGACCCGGAAACGTACACCCTGGACCCGGCGTCCGTTGAGAGGAGCGTCACTAGCGCAACGAGGGCCATCCTACCCGTCGACCTCTACGGACAGACGGCGGACTATGACCCAATTCAAGGAATTGCGGACGACAACGACCTCAAGTTGATCGAGGATGCCTGTCAAGCTCACGGCTCCTCCTACAAGGGCAAGATGGCTGGAAGCTTCGGGGACATGTCCTGCTTCAGCTTCTATGCAACGAAGAACATTACAACTGGCGAGGGAGGGATGATCCTCACGGACGAAGATGAGGTTGCTGAGAGGGCGAGGCTTCTCAGGGAGCATGGTGAGGACTCTCACTACAATCACGTTCTTTTGGGCTACAACTACCGCATGACTGAGATTTCTGCGGCCATCGGCATTGTGCAACTGCAGAAGCTGGAGGAAATCGTCAGGAAACGCCAGGAGAACTCGAGAATGCTCACGGAGGAGCTTGAGAACGTCAAGGGGATAGATGTTCCATCCATCGGAAGGGGAAGAACCCACTCTTTCTATCAGTACATAATCAAGGTCAATGAGGATTTCCCCAAGTCCAGAAAGGCGCTAATTGAGCACCTGGAGAGCAAAGGAGTCGGTTCTCGGCCGAGCTATCCTATTCCACTGTATCTTCAGCCGGTTCTCAAGAGCCTTAGGATTTCGGGTCAGTGCCCCGTTGCAGAGAAGCTGCTACCACGGCTCCTGGAGCTACCCATTCATCCCCATCTGACGAGTGAGGACGTTCAACTCATCGGGAGATCCATCAGAGAATGCTTGCGGTCTTGAGACCCCGAGCAAATGTTTTATCTAATGCCGTCACTTGGGCGGTAACATGCTGAGAGTGGGAGTCATCGGTGTGGGCTCGATGGGGCAGAACCACGCCAGAGTCCTTTCCGAGGTGGCGGATCTCGTTGGGGTCGCAGACACGGACAGCGATACTGGAAGGAGAGTCGCTCAGAGGTTCAGCATAGAATGGTTCCAGAACTACGAGGATCTCCTGAAACAAGGAATCGATGCCGTCAGTGTAGCCACGCCAACAGCTCTTCACTATCGAGTGGCTAAGGACGCGATTGAATCGGGTGTGAACGTGTTGGTTGAGAAGCCTATGTGCTCCACGGTTGAGGAGGCGGAGACACTCGTTGAGATGGCAGAATCTTCAGGACTCACCCTGGCAGTTGGGCACATAGAAAGACACAACCCAGTCGTTGACTTCATGAAGAAGGGCATCAGGGACGGAAGGTACGGTGAAGTGGTTACGATATCCGCGCGGAGAGTGAGCAGCCTGCCCTCAAGGATTCATGATGTAGGTGTCATCCTTGACCTAGGGATTCACGACATAGACGTGATGAGATATCTCCTCGGAAGCGAGGTGTCGAGCGTCTTTGCCAGCGGTGGGAGAAGAAAGCATGAGAACTTCGAGGACTACGCCAACATTCTGCTCACCTTCGCGAATGGGACCAGTGGTTTCGTGGAAGTGAACTGGTTGACACCCATGAAGGTGAGGAAGCTCTCCCTGACGTGCTTGAAGAACTTCGTGGAGGTCGACTATATCACCCAGTCCGTCCAGATATCCTCTTCGGCTCTCGGTAGATTGGACTCTTTCAATCTATATCGGATTCCACTGGAGTTCGACACCAGAAGAATCTCTTTGGAAAAGCGTGAGCCACTCAAGAACGAGCTCAAGGATTTCTTGGATGCGATAGAAAAGAAGAGGGATCCGCTCATCAATGGCAGGGATGGACTGAGAACCATGCGGGCTGTCATGGCAGCCATCGAATCGGCCAGGGATGGAAAAAGAATAAGTCTCTAGCTACTTCCCAATGCCCCTGTACGTAATTCCGATTCCTCGGAGTTCCGACTTGTCGAAGATGTTTCGACCGTCGACGACTATACTTCCCTTCATCCTGGCACTGAGTTCCTCGGGTGTCAACTTCCGATAGGCCTCGTGCTTTGTCACAAAGATGACCGCATCTGCATCGCGGAGGGCCTCATCGATGTTCCTGGTCATATAGATTCCCTCGAAGCCGTCCACATACGGATCGTGAACGATGATTTCCGCTCCACTGTCCTTCAGCCTCTCAATGATGGGAAGGGCGGGAGTGTTCCTGGCATCGTCCGAATCCTCAATGAACGCGAATCCCATGATGGCAACCTTCGAGCCCCCCAGACTGCTTCCAGACTCCTGGAAGGCCTCTTTCGTCAGCTCAAAGAGATGATGAGGCATCATGTCGTTTATGTCCCGGGCAAGTGAGATGAGACTTCCCTCCGGATCCTTCTCCGCCCCGTAGAGAAGAAGCCATGAATCCTTCGGCAGGCAGTGACCTCCTACGCCTGACCCCGGTTCGTGCATGTGCCTATCGGGCGAGGTGTTGACCAATTCCTTCGTTTCGAAAACATCTATCCCGAGTTTCTCGCAGATTAGGGCCAGCTCGTTTGCGAATGCTATCTCCACGTCCCTGTATGCGTTCTCGGTCGTCTTCACGACCTCGGCGGTCAGAGCGTCCGTTAGAAGCAGCTTCCCCCTCGATATTTGCTCGTAGTAGCTCTTGGCAACTTCCGCGCTCTTGGGATCAATCCCGCCGATGATTCTGTCGCAATTTATCAGATTGTGAAGAAGCTTGCCCACCTTCAGCCTCTCGGGGCAATGGGCCAGGTAGAAATCCGCCCCCGCCTTGAGACCGGATCTCTCCTCGAGTGTGGACCTCACGATTCTTGAAGTGGTCCCAGGAGCGATAGTAGACTCGATGCAGACGAGGGTTCCCCCGGATAGGTTCTCACCGATACTTGAGAGCGCAGCCTTCAGAGACTCGAATCCGGGAATCTTGGTTCTTTCATCAATTGGAGTGTCGACGGAGACGAAGATGGCATCAGCATCTCTGCATTTCGAGAAGTCGTCCGTAGCTCTGAACCCGTGATCCTCATATGCTTCTTCGAAGAGTTCCTTCAGGCCGGGTTCTTTGCCAACAATCGGGCAGATGCCCTCATTAATCATCTTGATTTTCGACTCGCTGATGTCTATTCCAACGACTTCGAAGCCTTCCTTGGAGAAGCTGCAGGCGACCGGTATGCCCACATAACCCAGTCCGACAACAGCGATCTTCTTCATGATGTTCCGTTGGAAAGTCAAGTCCAAATATAAATGTTTATGGCTGACTACGTTGGCGCGGCCTTCTTGGCCAGCACCCAAGTTCTGACTATCTTATATCCCTCCACGATGAAGAACACGCTGCTGCTTACGAGCAGAATCATAATCCATTCCGCAATCCCAAGGGAGTTGGTTTCGAAGATGGGCTGGAGTGGAGGAAGGTATACCACCATGAGTTGCAGGAGCATGGAAACGAGGACCGCGAGGATCAGCTTGGGGTTCGAGAGAAAGCCCACCTTGTACAGAGGTTGCCGGGGCGACCTCACCGAGAATACAAAAAAGAGCTGGAACATCACGAGCGTGGTGAAGGCAATCGTCCTTGCCTCGGTTGTGGAGGTACCAATGTATCTCTGCACGTAGAATATCCCAAGTGTGCCTATGAGCATGATGATTCCAACGGCGACGATCATGTAGAACATCTCACGGTTGATGGGACTTTCCTTGGGGTCCCTCGGTTTCCTCTCCATTATGTCGCTTGGGATGGGGTCAACCCCGAGAGCTAGGGCGGGAAGTCCGTCCGTAACGAGGTTAATCCATAGAATCTGTATGGGAATCAGGAAGGGAAGTAGCCCAGGTTCCGCCAACATAAGAGTCGCGACGAACATGACAAGAACTTCTCCCATATTCGCGCAGAGGAGGTAGGCGACGAACTTCCTTATGTTGTCATATATCCCCCGTCCTTCCTCGGTGGCCTTCACTATTGACGCGAAGTTATCGTCGGTAAGAACCATGTCAGCGGACTCCTTTGCGACATCGGTCCCGGTGATTCCCATCGCGATTCCTATATCCGCCTTCTTGAGGGCCGGGGCATCATTCACACCGTCCCCCGTCATGGCAACGATATGACCCCTCTTCTGGAGAGCGGAGATGATCCTGATCTTGTGCTCAGGGGAGACCCTCGCATAGACCGCTATCGATTCTACTTTTTCCACGAGTTCCTCTTCAGACATCTGGTCGAGGTCCAACCCCGTAACAACCAGGTAATCATCTTCGACTATCTTCATCTGTCCAGCAATCGCCTCTGCGGTCAACTTGTGGTCCCCAGTTATCATGACCACCTTCATTCCCGCCCTCTTGCTCTTTGCTATGGCCTCAATCGCATCCCTTCTTGGAAGGTCCATCATGCCGACCATACCCAGGAAGATGAGGTCTTTCTCAACGATCTCCTCAGTGATCTCCGGGAGCTCAGCGGGAAGAGGTCGGTAGGCAAGAGCCAGAACCCTGTATGCTTCGGAAGCCCATTCTTCGTTGATCTCAAGGATTTTGGATCTCATTTCATCCGTGAGATCTACAATCTCACCGCGGATGAGGGCTCTCGCGGACTTCTCAACAATCCTTTCGGGGGCCCCTTTGACGTGAGCGGTCCTCTTTCTGTCGGACGAGTTAATCGTCGTCATCAGCTTTCTCTCCGATGTGAAGGGGATGTCCACGACTCTCCGATTCTCCTCCTGAACTCTCACAACGTCAAGGTTCGCCCTCATGCCGGCAACTACGAGTGTTCCCTCCGTGGTGTCCCCGAATATCTTGTACTGGCCGTCCTCATCTCTTAGAGAGGAATCGTTGCACAGGATTCCAGTAATCAGAAGCGCTCTTAGATCCGGAATCTCATTCGGATCGATTTCATTTTCATCTTTGTAGAACCTGCCATCGGGTTGGAACCCTTCACCAGAGACCGTGAATGTCTCGCCACCCGCATACAGCAGTCTGATGTTCATTTCGCCCTTGGTCAATGTTCCCGTCTTGTCTGAACAGATCGTGGTTGTGCTCCCGAGGGCCTCGACCGCAGGAAGCTTCCTGACTAGGGCGTTTCGCCTTGCCATCCTCTGAAGTCCCAGTGCGAGACTGATGGTCACCACCGCTGGTAACCCTTCTGGAATCGCGGCAACAGCGAGACTAATCGCCACAAGGAGCATTCCAATCAGATTCACGTCTCTGGTGGAGCCGACAAGAAAGATGACCAGACAGGCCACACCGACTCCGACGGCTATCTGCTTTCCCAGCCTGTCGAGTTTGTCCTGGAGCGGGGCCTTTTTTTCCGGTTCCGCCTGGACCATTCCCGCGATGTTTCCCAGTTCAGTCTCCATTCCAGTTGCGACGGCCATGCATATCCCCCTACCGCTCTCGACCACAGTTCCCATGAAAACCATGTTTCTCCGGTCTCCAAGATAGACATCACCACCAACGGGACTGGTGCCCTTGGAGATTGGGATAGATTCACCTGTAAGAGATGCCTCGTTTGTCTTGAGGTTCGACTCCTCAATGATCCTACAATCACATGGGATTCGGTCACCGGTTTTCAGAGAGATCACATCCCCAGGGACCACTTCACGCGATGGGATATATTCGAGTTCACCGTCTCGAAGCACTGTAGCCCTCGGAGCCGCCATGGCCTTCAGTGCAAGGATGGCCTTTTCCGCCTTGTACTCCTGCACGAACCCGAACACGGCGTTGAGAATGACTATTATCATGATTACGATGGAATCAAAGATCTCCTCAATAGTGCCCTGCACTATTCCGATGACGGCGGACACGACTGCGGCTATTATGAGTATGATGACCATGAGGCTGATGAACTGACGCAGGAATATCCTCAGCGGAGATGTACGTGCCGTCTCCACGAGCTCGTTTGGCCCGTACTTTTCGAGTCTCCTTCTTGCCGCTTCGCTTGAGAGGCCACTCGGACCTGATTTCAGTCTCTTAGCGGCTTCGGAAAACGACAGATTCCACCATTCTTCAGCCATTTGAGGTCAAAACGCAGTCGCGATATATAAAGAAAATCAGATTGAATGCGGCCGCCGGGATTTGAACCCGGGCGATGAGGTTGGGAACCTCAGATCCTAACCAGGCTAGATCACGGCCGCTCAGTTTCGGCATGAGCAACCGGAAAACGGTCCACCTCTACTTGACGGTCTCAAGCTGACTCATGATGTTCCATATCAGCGTCCTGCCATGCAGAGGTATGTTGGGATCGGTTGCCAGCTCATCGAGTATGAAGATTGCCCCCGCCACTCTGACATCCAGCGCCTCGTCTTCCTTAAGAAGTCTATCCTTAGCCTCAGTCGCCCCCCTTCTTATGTTCCTGGGAACGGAAGTGTCTTCTGCGAGTTGGTCGAGAACTTCCATTATCTGCCTCAATTTCGCTTCCGTGTCCACCGGACCACCTCATCATGGGCAATACCTTTCTGAGTTTAATAGTTTTCAATCAGGGGACGATTTTGCCTGGCCCCCCTCCTTGTACGTTGTGACGACCATGAGTGTCTTGGTCTCCTTGATCCCTCTTATGGGTGCTAGAGATGCGAGGACG
>JBHIBK010000088.1:0-6970 GCA_046759065.1 Thermoplasmata archaeon
AGAGCTCGAGAGACATGGGCTCCCTTTTTTGCTGTACCCCACGAAGGTCGGGAAAGGTCCGTACGTGCCTCACAGCCAGTGGAAGATTCATCGCTTCGGACCCGGAACATTGGCTATCGGTTTTGCCAAGTCCTTGTTTCGCAGACCTAGGTCTCTTTTGCGTGCATTGGCCGAGGCCGCCAGATTTCGGGCTTGGGTGGACGTCGCGCTCGCATTGGACTTCTCCAATCATATGGAGGAAGAGGGCATCACGAGAATCCACTGTCACTTCGGCGACCACAAGCTCTTCATAGGATACTTCAGCGGGCAGATGCTGGACGTCCCCGTCTCTGTTACAATCCACGCGTACGAGCTGTACAACAACCCGAACCCCAGGCTTTTCAAACACGTGCTGGACAGGATCAGTGACGTAATTACGATTTCCGACTACAACAAGAGAGTGCTCGAGCAGGAATATGGAGTCCCCCCGGAAAAGGTTCACGTAATCCGGCTCTTCACCGACAAAGGTCTTGAAGAGGAACCCGTGCGTCCTCGCTCTGGACCGTTCACGATACTCATAGTCTCGAGGTTCGTTGAGAAGAAAGGCCACAGGACCCTTTTCGAAGCTGTTGCGAGACTGAGGGACCGCGACGTTCGACTCCAGGTGGTTGGTGGCGGACCCTTGGACCTCAAGTCAATGGTCTCCGGAATAGGAATACAGGACAAGGTCGAATTCCTGGGCAAGGTGCCAGATGACGCGTTGAAGGAACTGTATCAAGGTTGCGACGTCTTCTGCATGCCCTCTGAGACGACGGATTATGGAGACAAGGAGGGCATACCGGTTGTCCTCATGGAGGCAATGGCATATGGGAAACCCGTAATTGCGACTCGGCACGCGGGAATACCGGAGATTGTCGAGGAGATTCTCATCGACGAAGGCGATGATGAGGCCCTTGCGGAGAACATCAAATCGCTGATGAACCACAGAGAACTCGGAGCGAGACTGGGAGAGAACAACCGGCGGATAATCAGGGAAAAATATTCAAGCGAGAATGTCAATGCGCTTCTCGGAATCTTCAGAAGGGGTGATGCATGATTCGAAGCGATGTCGGAAGTGAACGGACTCTGTTCCTTCGGGTTGAGAATCGTGTCCTCTGCAACCAAGAATCAGGGTTGATCTGAGCGATGTCGACTGCGGCCGGGACAATCAAATCGCGGATTCTGTCCAAGAAGACGACGTATTGCTTTCTAGCGGTCCTAGTGCTCGTCAACTTGATCTACAGGTATCCAATTGGAATCACACATGAGGTGGGAGCGGATACGACCTTCATCCACAGTTTGGCGGACTCACTTTCCAAAGAGGGCTATGCGAAATGGGTACTCAGTCCCCTGTCCTTCTTCGGTCTGTACGCCCTCTCCTATCCCAGTGCAGCTCCGTTCCTAATCTCCATGATTTCCCAAATGGCGGGAATGAGCATCGAGTTCACACTCCTCATCCTCGGGATGCTCTTCGGGGTCATCGGATCCGTCTCCTCGTTTCTCATGGCCAGAGAGATAATCAAGGATGAACGCTACGCCTTCATCGTCGCCCTTTTGTTCTCACTAGCCCCCTTCTTTCTGAAGGACACGACTTGGGTGGGCTCCTCCAGAGGCTTTATCGTGGCCTTCCTGCCGGTAATAGTCCTCCTGCTGTTGAAGAGGCTAAGGTCTGGCGACTCCCGCTACCTCGTCCTGGCCATAGTAACATTCATCTTCATCTGCTCCATGCATCGAATGGGATTCCTTGGCGTGTTCCTGTTCATCGCCTTTGGGTTCATCCCTTCGCTTCACAGAATCACTCAGAAGATCAGATTCGCCTTGGTGAAATATGAAAGGGTCTTCAGGACCATGGCAGTCTTCACGGCCCTTCTCGGCTTCTTCCTCCTCTTCTACGTACAGATTCTATTTCCAGGCTACGGGGGCTTCGACATACGTGAGGAATATCGCATGGGGACGTTCTTCGAAGGCGACTCCGTTCCCGTATTGCTTCTCAACATGGGCGTGAACTTCACTGGGAAGGTGGGCCTCCTGGCACCCTTGACAATCATCGGATTGGTGATGTACACTTGGAAACGGCCGAAGGAAATACATCAGAAGTTCATCTTGATGGTGGTGTTCATACTCATACCTTTTCTCTCCCTCAGAGACTACATCTCCGAGTTCATGATACTCTTCTTTGTCTTCCTCATCGCCTTCGCGATGGTCTATCCTCCGCTGGCTCTTAGGAAAGGAGGCAAAGTGATCAGTGTCCTCGCCATCCTGCTGTTGGTGGTCTCTGCGGGTTTCTCTTGGGAGATGAAGGACTATTGGAGACACAAGTACAGAACGGACGACCAGATTCCTGAGAACAATTATGACGTGGCCCTCTACGTCAAGTCAAGAACGACCGGGACAATCGTTGCAAACGATGGCCTAATGGGAGGAGGCGTCGTGGCGATTGCCGGAAGAGGCGCGCTTCCCCTCGGCGGTGCTTCAACACATTGGTATAGCGCCCAACAGCTGATTTTTGGCACAGAAGAATCCGAGAACCTGCTCTTCTTTCCCGCCTCGGATTTGCAGGTCAGAAGACTCAACTACGATGAAATCACCTTCAACACAGACGAGATCATAACGGCTACAAACGCTCCCAATGCCCTGGTTGACTGGGAATCGATCTTCTACAATCCGCCCTCGAGCGCTGTCGTAGATGAGAAAGTCGAGAGATATTCGATTCATTACATCCTCGTTCACAAGAATATGCCGAATCACTTCATGTCCTATATTTGGCGGCCCTCACCGTTTCTGGTGGGAATGCAGAACGGCGATTTCGCCCGATACAGGGTCTTCGAGAGCAAAGACCATGCCCTTTGGCACTACGCCTAGGAGGTTCCCGGTTGAAGGTACTGATGATCACACCCTTCATGAGCCCCGTAATCGGTGGCATATCCACTTTTCTCGATGGTCTATCCAACGAACTGAGCGGACGAGAGCGCACCGTTTGTGTTGTGGTCGCCGAGAAAGGCCAGGGCACGCACCAATCGCCCAGGACGCATCGCAGTCTACCTAGATTCCTCGCGGAAGGCATTCTAGCGGCGTTCAGTCTTAAGCCAGACGTCATACACATCCATTCCAATTGGCGGGGTTTTCTGATAGCCTCTGTCTACAGGTGGCTCAATAGAGCTACTCCAGTTTTCTTCACATTTCACACCGATTCTCTCTCCCCTCTTTTGGGACTGAAGAAGAAGGTCTTTGAGAGAATGCTTCGAATGTGTGACACTCTCATATTCACCTCTTCGTATCTACTATCTCAAACCAAAGACTCTTTTTCGTATGAAGCGCAGGCCAAGGTGGTCTACGCTGGTGTCGCCAAGACTCCGGTCAGTGAGAAGCAGGTTCAGGACTTTGCGGAAAGGTATTCCTTGCGGGACAGGTTCCCCGTACTGGTCTACATGACCCCATTTGTCTGGAAGGAGAAGATCAGTGGTATTGAAACTCTTGGCAAGGCTCTTCGGAACCTCACTGATCACTCACTGTCTCCATGTCTCATTGTCCTGGGGGAAGGGGACCTCTTCGGGGAGACCCAAGCCCGAATAGGGGAGCTGGGTCTTGATGACATCGTGGTATTCGCTGGGGGGATGGACAATCCATGGATCGCCCTCTCAGCATGTGATATCTACGCACATATCTCGATGAGAGAGTCTTTGAGCATGTCGATTCTGGAGGCCATGTCCATCGGTAAGCCCGTGATTGTCGCAGATGTGGGAGGATCACGAGAGATTATCTCTAAAGAAGGTGTCGGGATACTCGTCTCTCCCGACCTGGAGGATATCGAAGAGGCGATATTGACGCTTTGTGCTGACAGGAAGGAGATGGAAGCGGTCGGGAGAAGGGCCAAGGAGCTGGTTGAGACGGAATTCACATGGAGCAAATCGGCGGAAGAACACTTGAGGCTTTACAGGGAGGCTATCGGTGAAACCGAGAATAGTGGTGACCATTGATCTGGAGAGGGACTTCCCGAATGGCCTTCATGGAAGCTTTCTCGGGATTACTGAAGGTCTTCCCAACCTCCTGGGCGTCCTTGAGGAGTTGGATGTTCTTTCTGACTTCTTCGTATCTCTTGAGGTAGCGGAGCGCTTCGGGAGCACCATCAGGGACCTCAAGGCGAGGGGTCACTATCTCGGGAATCACGGGTCACAACATGGTTATCTATGTACGAAGGACGCCAAGGCTCAACATGAGGACATCAGTGAGTCCACGGAGGTTATGACCGAATTGCTGTCTTCCCGGCCGGTGTTCTTCCGCGCTCCTCAGTTCGGAGCAGATGGGAACACCATCCTAGCTTTGGAGGACCTTGGATACCAGGTGGACTCTTCCGTTCTTCCTGGCAGACTAGTAAGGCAACGTTTCCTTGGCAAGGTCCTTGACTTCACTGACGCCCCCCTGGGGGTGTATCATCCATCTCACGAAGACATCACCAAGGAAGGCCAGTCCCCAATAGTCGAGATACCCTTGACAGAGAACGTCCTCCGGAGGGGCACACCCCTGGGGATGGGATTCGTGAATTCTGAAGGAGCCGAGGCTGCGATTGCCGCATCCAGGGCACACAAGGGTGAGTACGTCACATTCCTCATCCATCCGTGGGAATGCATTGATATCGTTGAGTCGTTTCCGCACCTCCCCAAGTATCTAGTCAATGAATGTAGTTCGGACATGTCAGACTTCCGCAGGATGCTCAAAGGACTTCTCGACCTCGGAGACTTCACCAACCTCGTTCACTTGGCAAATGAACACAGGGGCGTGAAGACCGAATGAAGATCCTTCTCCTCTGGCCAATGTTCCATCCGATTCCCAACGCTGCGGCCATAAGGGGCGAGGCCTTTGCCAGATATCTCGCAGAGAGGGGCAATCAAGTTTGTGTCATCACTCCCGTCAGAGACTCAGTTTCTCAACCTGATTGCCAAGGTCAATATGTAGTGTCAAGAATGAGGACATACGACACGTTCTCGGAGAGGCACGGGTTTGTGGCGTCGGCATTGTTGGCGCCTTTCCCTCTGATGTCCATGCGAAGGGAGGTTGCCAGATTGCGACCTGACCTCATCATCGCGAGCAGTCCTGCACCGTTCCTGGCATTCGAGGGCTTCCTGGCTAGCCGCTCTCAGCAGATCCCATTTGTGTACGACATGAGGGATTCCTGGCGGCTGGAAGAATACACTCACAGTGGAGCCCTCAGGAACAAAGCAAAGCGATGGATAGAGCGGTGCCTCTGTAGGGGAGCCGACATGGTCTTCTGCGTATCGGAGTCTCTGCGTAGGATGGCAATCTCGGACTACGGTCTACTTGACCAGAAAGTTAAAGTCGTCACGAATGGTGCTGAGCCTTTGGAGCTCGACGGACCGGCTCAGAAGGATTACGATCTGGTCTTCTCGGGCTATCCCGCCAAATACCGTTTCATTCCGGAACTCTTGAAAGGAATCGCCATAGTGTCGCGAAAAATGCCCGTCAAGATGTTGTGTCTGGGATGGAAGGGCACACCCCAAGAGAAGGAACTGAGGAATCTGATAGGCAGATTGGGTGTCGAGGAGAGTGTGGACATGAGGCCTCCTGTTTCCCATGACAAGGTTGCGATTGAGTTGTCGAAAGCAAGGCTTGGGGTCACCTCCTTATCTGGTGACAGTTCACTGGCTTCGGCTGTCGGAACCAAGACCTACGAGTACCTGTCCGCGGGTCTTCCGGTCGCCTGCCTGTCTCCCTTCGCCAAGAGCGAACTTCAGGATTTTGTGGAGAGCAATGATGTCGGATTCTACTCGCGAGATTCAGAGGAATTCGCAGGAAAACTGATTGCCCTGCTCTCATCTGAAGGCGACCTCTCGAGACTCAAGGAGAATGCAAGAGCACTTTCGGCGAAATATCGGTGGAAATCCATCGTTTACGACGTATACGAGAAGTATCTGAAGGACTTAGGAGGGTCGAAGGAGTGAAACTTCCCATTCTCTTCGTGCACATATCTCGTGTCCCTCCATCCTTCGTCTCGAAGGACATGGAGATTCTCTCATCGGAGTTCTCTCTCGAATCCCTCTACTATTCCAGAAGGTCCGATGTTCTTCGTCTCGCATCCAAGGTGGCGAAGGCTTCGATCGCTTTCTGCTGGTTTGCCTGGGACCAGGCGGCCTGGGCAGTTCGCTTTTCACAACTTCTCGGCAAGAAATCCATTGTCATTGTGGGTGGTTTTGATGTCGTCCACATGCCAGAGATTAACTATGGCAATCTTCTGAGTAGGAAATCCGCACGGAGGACTAAATACGCCATTTCGAAGTCCACGAAGGCTCTTGCTGTCTCGAACTCTATTCGGGAAGATGCAGTCTCTCTCACAGAGCGCTCAGATATCGATGTTGTCTACCATGGCTTCGACTCAGGGGAATTCAGGCCAGGAGCGGAGAAAGAGGACATCGTCCTTACAGTCGGGGAGATCAATGAGTCAAACTTGCAGAGGAAAGGCCTGCTGACCTTTTTCAAGGCAGCCCAATTGCTTCCTGACGTCAGGTTCGCAGCCGTGGGGAAAGTTGAGAGACTCCCGTCTGAGTTTCATGGACTGCTGTCGCTCCCTAACCTGGAAGTCCCTGGCTTCGTGCCCAGCGAGGACCTACTGGACTACATGCAGCGTGCCAAGGTGTATGTTCAGGTGTCTGCCCACGAGGGCTTTGGCTGCTCTTTGGCGGAAGCCATGTTATGCGAGTGCATTCCCATCGTGACATCCAGGGGAGCGCTTCCTGAGGTTGTAGGAGAAGCCGGTCACTATGTCCGCTTCGGAGATCCCAACGCTACAGCAGAGGCGATTGAAACCGCCATCTCCGACGACTCGTCTGGGAAGCGGGCCAGAAGGAGAATCCAGACCCGCTTTCCCTTGGAGAAACGCAGGGAAGCCCTCCTGGAAAATGTGAGGAAGCTCCTATGAAGAAAGGCAGACTGATTTTCA
>JBHIBK010000089.1:0-6916 GCA_046759065.1 Thermoplasmata archaeon
TCCGAGTACTCGAAAACACCCGCTCAGGTCCTGATACGCTGGGTTCTGCAGCACGAGGCCGTGGTCATACCAAAGTCCGTCCGGCGGGAAAGGATAATCGAGAACGCCAATGTGTTTGACTTCTCGATCTCGGAAGAGGACATGTCCGCTCTGGACGCTCTCAACGAGGACCTGCACACGAGCTGGGACCCCACCGATGCTCCGTAGGCGGGAGCGCTGAGGCCGCGAAGAGAGGAAGGAGACTCCTCGATGGGCTACAGAACAAGGAATAAGACCGCGATTGCGATCAGAATCACAGTCAGAACGAGTGCGACCGCCCCTCTGATATCATGAAGCCCGAGGATCCTGTATGACCCACTTGCAAGCTCGACGAGGCCAACCCCGAAGAGAAGCAGGAACACCGGCAATCTGAGCTCTTCCGTTGTGACGATCACAAAAAGAATGGCCAATACTATTACGAATGTGGGGATAGCCAGCAGATACAAGTAGAACAACATATGCGACAGTCTGAACGGCACTCGTTCCCTCTTGCCCTCCATCAACTGGGCCGATGTCTCTCTTACGTAATAGAGATTTCGCCTATTCGGCGAGCCATTCTTCGAAGGCCTCGTCACAACCCTGGAGCCACCGCTTGAGGGCATCCATGTGCAGATCCTCGTGGGTCTTCGGGCTACTGATCAAAGGCCGCCCGTCAAGGAGAATCTTCTGACCCGTTCCTCGCACTTGGACGTCGAGTCGGGGGAACACTTCCGCCCCGCCGCTCCCGAGGAGCTCGTAGACGCCTTCCCTCTTTCTCATCATATTCTTCCTCCGCATTCTTCCTAGGTCCATATTGAGCGGAGGGTCCACATAAGGGAAGTGTAGGAGTTCCATAGGGGTCGTTCTAGGACATCCGACCAAACGTATTTATCAAGAGGAGACATTCATAAACTGAAGGACATGAGTGGCAAATCTGCAAGGATTAGCCTGACTGTGAAGGAGAAGATTCAGCTTCATCTTCTCGAATATGCCAAGTTCTCCGAGGAGTACTCCGTTCCGTCTGAGATAACCCAATCGGGAATCTCCGAAAGAGTGGGAATTCACCTGAAGCATCTCTCGCAGTACCTGAAGCCGCTACTGGAAGGGGGACAGGTGGAGGAGCGCATCGCTCATGTCAAGGGGAAGAAGCAGAGACAGAAGGTCTACTCCCTTACCGGCCCGGGCTGGATTGGCGCTTCCAAAGTCAAGGACTTGGTGCTTGGATCTAAGATCAGCTATATGACCGCCAGCGGTAAGCTCCGTGAGGGCGTCGTGGCAGAGGTCCTGGAGAAGTACACCAAGGGTCGCACAATCATGGAAGTCCTGTCCTCGATGGACGAAAAAGGTCTACTGGACATAGGTTCTCTCGTTGCAGAGGAGGATGGGGAGAAGCGGTTGGTGAACCACACCGAGGAGGCTCCAAGGACGCCTGGATTCGTGGACAGAATGAAGGAGATCGAAAGGGTCCTGTCCCTCCTGGAAGAGAGGAAGATTGTGGTCATCCGAGGCCTGGCGGGAATCGGAAAGACGGCTTTGGCGTCGGCAGTGTGCTCTGAGATCAGGGGAAGCAAGAGCCTGCTCTGGCACCAGACTCGCAAGTGGGACACTCCCACGACGGTCCTCCTGAGGATGGGGAGGTTCCTCAGAGCTTTGGGCAAAACCATGTTATATGAGCACGTGAGCGGTGGCGTTGCTCTCGACCTTGGCCGAGTCGAAGTTCTGCTGGAAAAGGAGCTGGACGGAAGCAACTCCATCATCATCTTTGACGACTTCCAACATGCAAACGAGGAGGTAATTGACTTCTTCTCCATGGTTGAGGATGTTGTGGAGAAGACCGAGAACGCCAGTTTCCTCATCCTATCAAGGGAAGCGGTCCCATTCTACGACAGAAGGGCGGTCATGATAAGAAAGACGGTTGAGGAGATCGAGCTCGGCGGCCTCGATTTCGAGAGCGCGAAGGAGTGGATGGAGAGCAGGGGAGTCGAGATCGACCACGAAGCCATATACGAGAGAACTGGAGGACATCCTCTGTTCCTGGAGCTGATCGGAAGCCACACGGGGAGGTCGTGAGATGAAACGCGAGATCCTTGGCAGCATCGACGACTTCATCGGCGAGGAGATCTACTCCAGCCTGGGGAACAGCGAGAAGCAGATGATGAAGGTGGCCTCCCTCTTTGACAGGCCTTTCGAGGCGAACGCGCTCTTCATCGATGAGGGACTGGACTTCGATACACTCTTGACGTTGAGGAACAAGTCTCTGATAAGGATGGTGGCTGATGGAAGATATGAAGCACATGAGGTCATCCGTCTATACTTCAGGAGGATATTGACCCCGAGCGAGAAAGAGAGATACTCTCGTGAGATACTGCCATACTTGCTTGAGCAGGGTAGGAGGGCCAGGAGGAGCTATCGCAACGATGACGCGATTGGCTACTTCTCAAATGCCCTTGAGCTCGAAGTTGGTGATGGTGGTCGTCTGAAGGCGCTGGAGGAACTAGGGGGAATCCACGAGCTCATCGGACAGTATGATCAGGCTCTGGATAGATATCAGCGCGTCCTGAGTCTCTCCCCTGACGTAGAAATCTCTGCCAAGATCCAAAGGAAGATGGGAAGAGTTCACCTGTTGACTGGTGACGCCAAGACGGCGCTCAAGGTGCTTCAGAAAGCTCGCGAGATTGTGGAGGACGATGACAGCCTGGAAGCCGGGAAGCTTCGCTTGGCTCACGCTCAGGTTCTCCACAGGATGCGTAGATGGGAGGAATCGAGGAAGATGGCACATGAGGCTCTCGACATCCTCAAACGGCGCCAGGATCAAGAGGACGAATTGGGGAAAGTCCATAGCATCCTGGGTCTGAGTCATATATTCGGGGAACCGCAGGACCTTGAGGAGGCTGAAAAGCATCTCTTGGCAAGTCTTGACCTGCGGAAGAGGGCGGGCAGCCTCGAGGGTGAAGGGGCGACCCAGAACAACCTCGGCATACTATACGTCCACCTGGGGGACGGGGAAAAGGCCCTGGAACATCTTCGCGATGGTGTGAAACTCGCAGAAGAGACGGGCAGCTTCTACACAGCTGCGAAAGTGACGTTGACGACTGGGTGTGCGCACTACGAACTTCTGGGAGAGTTTGACGAAGGCGAGAAGCAGATCGGGAAGGCCATTCAGATCGCGCAAGACGCGGGCGATGAATACATTCAGTGCATTGGCCACAGGAATCTCTCCAGGGTTCACAGGTACAAGGGGGATTTGGAGCGCGCCCTAGAGCATTCCTTGAAGTACCTGGACTTGGCGGAAAAGACTGGGATGGTCTGGGACCAGATGAATGCTCATCTTGAGAGAGCCAAGGAGTTCCTTGCCTTGGGGAGACTGTCCGATGCAACGACGTCCTGCGGGATGGCACACAGGATGGCGAGCGACTTGGACGAGACGCTTCAAACGGCGGATTGTCTGCGGGTTCAGGGCGCCATACATAGAAGTGAGGGGAACTGGAAGGAATCACAGGCAGCGCTTAGTAGAGCGATCGAACTACTGGAGGAGGCGAAGGACGAGTTTGGCCTCGCTATGGCCTATTACGACTACGCTCTCTTCTACAGAGACACCGGCATTCCGGAGAAGGCCCGACAGTTTGCTGACCGTGCGGTCAAGCTATTTGAATCCCTGAGAGTGCACTGGCTTGCGAAGCGAGTGAAGGACGACATAGGTCGTTTGAAAGGGGCACCTACGTAGCCCTATGGGCGACGTCCTTCCGTCATTGAAGATTCCAGCAGCGGCACCAATCGTCTGGCTGCTTCTGTCCTACTCCCCTCATTCTCTGCCTCTGGTTATCCCGTGGCTACTGTTCACTAGGATGAACCGTAAGGTAGTGCGACAGGACGCCTTTGGTCACGCATATCGCATAGTGCGGCGCCGTCCCACCGTGCGGTCCTCCCCCACCGTTACAGAAGTAGTGGAGCGACCCCGGATCCCTGATAGCCTGTGTCCCGTGGTCCCCGCAGATCTCATTCACATCCTGGTCGCAACCTCCGCATCTTACCATATCATTTCACCTCCCAACCTCAAACAGGATATTCCTGCCCAAGGCTGAGAAGAGGAGCCCATATTAATATCTTTCCTACATTCGGCTACGAAGTGTGCTTTTCTCGATATGAAGAGTGCCATCAAACAGACTCGGTCAAAACAGCTCGACAACGAATCCCCACGCGAAAGAGTACATCCCGACGACGAAAAGGACTATGGTCACAACCCCAAAGGGGGTCGCGATCTCGGGGAGGACCGCCGGCACAGCTATCATCAGTATCCACGAAAGTATGACCAGGAACAGCCCTGAATAGACAAGGGACTTCTTCGTGCGATCCCCTCCGACGGTCAAAACCACGGCGGGGCTCTTAAGCCTTTGGCCGGGATTCTTGATGGGGGTCGGTTGCGTCCCGCTGAATCCCATGGACTTGGCGTTCGGGCACGCGCACTTCTCTCTGAGATGAAGGCAACCCCGCCAAGATCCCGAAAAGGCGGAAAAGCTTAAGAGCACCTTCATCAATCAGCTCACGGGAGGGAATACATGAGTTCCGAAGTCAGACGGAGGTTCAGAGGTCCGACCAGGGTGGCCTACATCCTCGCGGTCCTTGGAGTTGCGATGATCCCCCTGGGGATCGGTTTGACCCTCATCAGGGTGTGCGACATATCGTGCAGCTTCATCTACATGCAGCAGGGCCTTATATCGGTGGGCGTGGGGCTGTTCGTCATCTTCTTCTCCATCCTGCTTTTCTTCATTCCAACAGAGGTGAAGAGCGAGACGCTGGCGGCGGCGCAGGCCTTCCACTGCCCGAGGTGCGGCAGGCCGACGAGCTGGGTAGCGCCGGAGAAGCGCTGGTTCTGCCACTTCTGCCAGGACTACGCATCGGCGGAGATGCCCGCGGCACAAGAGCCGCAATAAGAGCTCTGGGTTCCATCGAGGTCGACGACGTCCTTTCAATGGAGACCCTCTTGGCGGCGACGGAGGCGAGGATGACCTTGTCAAAAAACTGTACCACATTCCTTAAGTCCTTCGATGTTGTTAAGAAAGACGGATGCGAACTAGGACCATATTCCTCATCGGCATGAGTATGTTCCTGCTCTTGCCCCACGCAAACGCGCTCGCAGAGCCAGTACTCGTCTGGCCTCAGTCGGATCTGCTGAACCGCGAAGCGGCGGCGAACCTAACCTCCTGGTTCACCGATCAGCTGGGCGCTCAGGTGGACACCTCCAAGGACCCGGAATGGCTCGTCGTGAACGAGACCGGACTGCCCGATTTCCTGCTCGCGGTGGAGGCGTATGTGCTCCCGCTCGTTGACGGAAAGGTCGAGGCCCGCTACGTCGAGGCGGGCATCCTGAGGGACATCGAGCTCCAGGGGAATACGTCCTACTTCGCCCAATCGACGCTGGAGGATGACCTCATAGATGTGGCCAGCACCATCGCTACCGACCTCGGGCTGACCGATATCCAACCGATACTGCACGTCGAATACGCCATGTCGTACGCTGGAACACCCGAGGAGGAACTTCAGGGATTGGTGCTATTGGAGGACCAAACGGATCTTGGCACCTCATACAGGTTCAATTGGCTGTCCGTCACGGTCCGCGAAGCCGACCTGCGCGTTGTGGCCGTGGGCGTCTATGTCTGGTACCAGGTCGTCGAGGATCCGGACGTGACCTTCTACGATGCGGTCGCGATGGCGCTTGAGCTCGCGGAGCTTGAGCACAATGCCACAGACCCGCTCGGTACGGCATCCGGTGTGACAGTGCGGAACGGGACGAGCTTCGTTTACCTCGTGGACGTGGACTGGCGGGTGGAGAACGGGACTGCGTGGACGCTCGATGTGTGGGTAGACGCCACGACGGGCGATATCCTCTTCGAGGACGGTCCCCGCATCGCGAGTGGAGACCTGGGCGGCGGAGATGCGGGCCTCCTTCTCTTCAACATGCCTTGGATTCCCATCGCGCTTCTCATAACGATCGTGCTCGCCGTCGGGCTGGCCGTCTTCTATCGGCTTTCGGCGGAGCGGGCGCTGGACCACTTCACTCGTGGTCGCATATACGGATACATACAGGCGAATCCAGGCATCACGTACTCGAAGGTCCGCGAGACCCTGGACCTGAAGAACGGGACTCTTGCGTACCACCTGTGGGTGCTCGAGAGGCTCGCTTTCATTCGGTCCGTCCGCAAGGGGAGGCTCAGGCAGCTCTACCTTCGCGGCTCTCCAGTTTCCAAGGGCTCGCTCGTGCTCTCGCGCCTGCAGTACGCCATCCTGGACCTGCTCAAGGCGGAGGGGCCGATGACCCAGACGGAGATGGCGAAGCACTTCAAGATATCCAGGCAGAGAGCGCACTACAACGTGAAGGTGCTCCGATCGATGTCCCTCCTCGCCATTGAGAACGGTGGGAAGGTTGAGCTGTTGAGAGAGGGGCTCGATGCCATCGAAGAGCTTGGAGGCGGATCATGATTACGATCATGCTAATGGTAAATGAAAGAATTCGTGGAGAAATAGGAGAGGGATGGAAATGAGACTTCCAAAGAAGAATGTGGGCGAGGATTACGGAATGCGAAGTATGGCACTGCTACTGAGCGCCACGGTCGCTCTCTCTGTAGTAACGCCTCTGGCAGTCGTATTCGGACTGAACGCGATGACGCAGCCAACCAGTGTGGGCGGGTTCCCCGACGTCCCGGATTACGAGGGGCTTCTGGTCACCCTTCCGTCAGAGGGCGAGGAGATCCAGGCTTGCCAAGCGGGGGAACTCGTCACGCAACTGCCCATCGACGAGATAAGAAGGTACCTGCCGCTGGAGGAGCAGCAGGACTTTTTGAACAAGCATCCAAGGAGCTACTGGCCCCGGACGTACTATCCGCCAGAGGTCTATACGATT
>JBHIBK010000090.1:0-6818 GCA_046759065.1 Thermoplasmata archaeon
TCTTCGCTTGTGATGTGCACGTCCTAACTGTCTTCTCCAGATCCCTCTCTATAGAACCTAGATTTCCTTGAAGAGATTCCTTGCTCGGCGGGCGGCTGGTAACCTCGACGAACCAGACGGACTTGCCGAACTCCAGCACGGCGTCCACCTCGAACTTGCCGCCGTACCTCAGATTGAAGGATAGGCTCCTAAACGGGAGTTGCTTCAGGTTTACCTTGACAAGTTCCTCAAATGTCCCTCCCTTAGATTCGCGGAACTTCTTGACTGGCCAAGACAGTCTTTCGTAGACTACAGGAAGCCCTCTTGTTAGATATCCCGGTCTGAGGATCACCACGGTGTTTCTATCGAGTCGCAGGATAGGTCTCGACGGCAGGTGTATTGGTGTATCACCTGGAAGCTTCCCGTCTTCATACGATAAAGTCCGGAGAACAGCCTCTACTTCTTGACGGCTAAGGACTCCTGAGAGGAGCCGGACGGCTTCGCCAACGTCTATCGTAACGAGGTTTCTCCAACTTTCGACGTAGTCTTCGTCAGGGACCCTGACGAAACCCAGATCCATCAATTCCTCTTTGGAGCTGAACCTGTATTTCTCGTCCTTGAATCGGGTTGCGTACTTCTTGAAATCCATATATTCGAGCAAATTTGAATGACAACATCCAGAGTGCATTCAGGTTGAATCCTGCAGATGCCTCAAATTCATCCGCAAAGGGACCGAACTTACCCAGTACACATTCCGGGATGTATTCGTGTTGAATGTTGGAGGCGAGGACGCATTCCTGCCGGAACCAGTGAGACTTCATGATCTGTTCGGCCTCAGCAGGGGATTGCTTGACGGTGAGTTTCATTTCGGCCAGTTCCCCAGCCCGAATTCTTCTTACCTCTTGCGCGATGTCAATCGACGTGTCTCTGGTTAGAAGGAAGTTCTTCAGAACGGCCTCAACTGGCTGCGCTCTCTCGCTATTGTAGTTCAGCGTCGCAAGAGCTTGGTACAACTTTGCCTTGAACCGCTTCTTTGCGGATGACTTCTCCGGTGAGCTTACCGGGGTGCCAGAGTTATGGTGACTGGATTCTCCTGACATGGGCACCTTAGTACCATCCCGATGGCGATACATATATCCTTGACCGAAGCCCACGCCACGATAATCTGTCGCCGGGAAGGGTGCTAGGCGGGAAGAGTGAAAAGGCCCTCTAGGTTGGAGGAATGGTCCCCAAAGGCGTTGATAACCTCATCTTGCATCACGATATCCGCGTGCGGATTTCTCCATATCATCGTGGCCTCATACTCGTCGACCGATGATTTTGTATACAGAAGTGTCCGGTCGCCTTCGACCCTTGTCTCTTCTCCTTCGGGGATCCCAACCCCCGTTAGAGGTGCTGTCACGATTAGCCCCGACAGCTTCGGGAAGGAGGGGATAACTGCCGCGATGTCGTCCTTGAGGTCCTCGTAGAGACTTGTGGCACCCTCTAGGCCGATCATCCTCGCATATACCACGAGGAAGCCGGGTCTGTCGCCGGCGAAGGTCTGTGCAGCCTTGTTGCGGAGGACACGGCCAAGGCGCTCTTCTATCTTTGTTCTGCATAAGCTGAAAATACTCGAATAACCTCATCCTCATGTGGAAGCATGAGCACCGAGTTCTGTTGGTATGACAGTTATCGTTTCAGGGTCAGGGCGTCGGAGACCGCAGGAGATGATATCCGTGAGTTACTTTCCATCTGGGATATGGTAGAACCGGGGAGGAATTTGCGTGGTTAGATAGTGTTAGCCAGATTAACGGATGTTTGGAAGACTTACCGAGGGGTGCACGCGCTTAGGGATGTGTCCTTGGATATCCCCGAGATGGGTGTCGGTATTGTAGGCCCAAATGGGGCCGGGAAGTCAACGCTTTTGCGCTTGATTTGCGGCATCGCTAGACCCACAAAAGGCACGGTGGAGACGATCGGCTACAATCCCTGGGACTGTAGGGAAGAACTCCTCAGCCAGATGGGGGTACTATTCGACCAACAAGGTTATCCGTCTTGGAAGACAGGGGAGGAGTACCTTCGGCTGATTTCCGAAGTGAAGGGGGTGGAAAAGCAGCAGGAGGATGTTGAACACAGCTCAGCAGCTGTTGGCATTTCCGAAGCCCTGAAGCGCCCCATACGGACATATTCCGCAGGCATGAAGCAACGGCTGGGCATTGCGGCAGCAATGCTCGGAGACCCTTCAGTACTGGTCCTTGACGAGCCGATGTCAAGCCTCGACCCCATGTGGCGACTCAGTTATATCCGAGAGCTCAAGGAACGGAAGAAGTCTCTCAGGGGACTCATTCTCTCCAGTCACTTCAGCAGAGATATCGAGCAACTCTGTGATTATCTCGTCGTGGTCAACGGGGGCGAAATTCCGACTGTGAGACACCTTCCAATCCCCCTAGGGTCCGATGAACTCCACATATATAGCGTTCAAGTCGAGCCGCTGGAGGACTTCCTTGAGTCCCTCGAGTCGGTCTCGGGCATAGAAGAGGTGATTGCATCTCCCGAGACTTCCGTTGTGGAAATACACGGGAAATCCGGACTGGAGGGCGATTTGAGCCAGATCCTTAGGGCGCATTCGTTCATCCTTCATGAATTCACATCCAGGAGACCCTCCCTCGAGGAATACCTAGCCAATGTCCTTTCCCAAGTGAGATGAGACATCTCGGCGTTCTCTTCAGATGGGAATTCAATAAGCTGGGGCGCTTCCCGCTCCCGGAGATCATCGTTGGCATAGCCACTCTAGCAATAGTCCAACCGTTGCAGCTTACTGTCAGTTTTTCCCGGGTCCCCGAGGAGGTCCGCGGTCTTGCGGAAGATCTGGCTATCATATATGTGGGGGCTGGCCTTGCCTCTGTTCAGCAAGGATTTCTGATTCTGGGGGCGCTCGCTGCTGCACTAGTGTCGCTTGTCTTCAGCCAGGAAATGGAGACCGCTGGACTGAGAGGTCTCTTCGCACTGCCACTGCGAAAAGGAGACATATTCTTTGGCAAGGTGGCCAGCATGTTTCTCATTCTGTCTCTTGTTGTGTCCGCGATTGCCATTCTGTATGCCTTGTTCCTTGACCCACTCGCTTGGTTCTCTGGAAGACTCTCGTGGCTTTACCTGCTACTACTTCCCTTGGGAGTCTCCCTGCTGATCTTTACTCTCACAAGCTTTGGTGTGCTAGCCGCAATCCTTACCGGACGGACCGTCATAGCGATCGTAACGGCTTTTGGCCTGGTATTCGGTCTCGGGTTGCTTTCCGAGGCAGTGACTGTCATCGATTTCCTACCGGTGTTGCTGCCAAAGCTAACCTCCCTCCTTGAGCCTGATCCATCGGGCCGGTTGTGGCTTTCCCTTGGAATCAACGCTTTAATGGCCGTCTTACCCTTGTCCGTAGCGTACGTCTGGTTCGTAAAGAAGACTGAGGCGTAATCGATGACCAGACTACTCAGAGTTAGCTTCGTCATCATTCTCCTCGGATCCCTCGTCGCGGTCTCCGCTTTTGTGCATCAAGGCACGGAATCGGTATTCATGTTGAGAGGCGGCGATATTGAGCCGGGGAGCGTGGTGACGATGACAACTTACCTTTTCTCACAGCCTTACGATCTCGGCTTTGCGCTAGAGCAGGACTTTGTCGGCCGCGTTCTGGTTGATGATTACGCTACCTATGTCCGCTTTACTGAGACTTCGATAGACTCATCGCTGCTTAACGTAACGATTCGCGGGTCGCAGACGATCGGAATCTATCCACCTCGCAGAGGAGCGTATGTCATCCGTCTAGAATCTTCCGGGCTGAACACGTCATCCTTCGGTGTGACCCTGCTGCAGAGGAGGTCGCTTCACTCCGACGTCTTTCTAGATGGTGCGGTCATTTCCGCTCTCGGGGCAGGGTCTCTCGCAGTGCTGTACCCCGTCGTAAAGTTCGTGATTGAGCGGAAGAACCCGAGAAGGATTGCCAGGCCAGGACGGCAGCGACCAGGAGCCAGGAACCCCCAAGCAGGAGAACTCCGTACGAAAACCAGAGAGAGGGATCGAAAGCTTGATTAGCGGAGAAGAGAGGAGCATTCGTATCATATAGGGCCATTTCAGATACGCCGCCGATAATCCCAAAATCCTGCGTCAGAACATCGTCGACAAATGTGGGGGTTCGTAGCAGAATGCCCGTGGCAACGTGAAAAGCCGGCCGAAGAAATAGGGACCCCTCAGGTCCTGTTCCATTCCAGAACCGCCCGTACGCATAGAATTCTCTGTTCAGCCGAAACCGTTCTTCCCAAGCTTCTATTTCCGGGTAATAAATGTAAGTGGACGCGGGAATCCACGTGTGAAAAGTCCCCATCTCCGTCCTAATGCCTAGGAACTCGTTAGTGATCGGAGTATAGATTTTCCACAGTACGCTAGTCCCCTCGATCCAGTCGACCACAGCAGTTTCAGTTTCGTTGGTCTTCTCAAGCCCGGGATTAATCCAGACGATCCATTTCCCCGTTGGATTCCCGTCAATATCAATGATATCTCGAGAGCTGAGTACAACGGTAGCAGTGGTATTCTGGCTCACTTCCTCGATATGTTCGTACCCGACAGCCTCGAAGTTCTCGTATAGAACCCGCTGAATCGAATAGGAGAGCGTAATGCCAACCAATGCCTTCCCGTTCGTCAGGTTTCTTATCGTCCAGCTGAGTGAGAGCGGGACTGCCACAATGTCGTCCTGCCATCGGCTGCCATCCGCGAACACAGGTTTGACCGGCCAATCGCAGGCCTCCCTGATGCAGCCTGCTCGATACTCCGCGAAGGTTCCGACCTCCAGCCAATTCGGCCGCCAGTCGCTGGTCTCAGTCGGAGTGGCGGAAACTAAGCCTACAGGCTGACCGACCAGGGGATTCCCTGCCATGAGCATGGCCAGTAGAACGATGGAAAGAAGGTCTTTCCTCATCCTACCAGACAGTGGGTCCCGTCTTCAAGGATTTTTGCGTACGCAGGTCCTGCAGTATCATACCAGAAATCGCCCTGATACCAGAATCCCTGGTATCGCGATGTGCAAGCTGCGTTTCCAGAGGATCCCACCGGATAACTGACTTGGAGACCATCTTCCACACCGCCTGGTGGTATACACACCTCCTCTGTGCTTCCACTGCTCGAATGGTCTATCCCCTTGAGCCAGGGAGGCCCATAGGAATCCCAAACACCGCTGACGTACGCATAACCCTCAGTACATGAGGTCTCATAGGAATCATCGTCCGATATGCGATAGGCATATACGGAACCTGCGGCCAGGACCATCGCACCAAGTACTATCAGACTAATCACAAGCTTCGTCTTGATCTTATCACCCCCTCCTGCTGTCTGTCCCGCTCATTGGAGCCGGCAGGCGCTCCGGTCTGAGTCGGTTATGTTCCTTTCTGACAGATAGTCGAACATAGGTAGGTATCATAAGTGATAGTAGATATTCTATTTATGAGATACACTGTGAAAATACTCAAACTGGCGTTGCCTCGCGCGAAATCTAGCTGGCATTCAGGTGCTATGCTTTCCTGCCAGGAACATTGTCACAGACCTCGGGAAATTCTCCTCATGGATTACCCCTCCCCTCTTGCCGGGCATCTGCTATGCAAGGGGGTCCTTGAAGGCGACCTCTGGTCAATACAGGTTGGCGCGGAACTGTAATGGAATGGCCTCACTGAGGCGATCTCTGGGGGCCAAAGCGGGTCATAGGGATCTAGAAATCGGATCAGGGAAGGCATGGGCGGGGTCGCCTGAAATGCTTTATTCAAAGGATCTGACGATTTCTCTCAGGGCTGCTCGGATGAGAGGATCGTTCGAGACCACTTCTTGAATGAAAGCGCGCAGCTTCTCCCGGCTGTCGAAGTCGGCTAGGTCCGCCCGGGGCGCGGGGATCGTCAGGCTGTACGTCTCGTTGCTCACGTCGACCTCCGTTACGTCACGGCCTTGTTGTTTCAGGCTTACAGTACTAAGGTAACCCTCCGCCTTCCTGTAGGCCTCCCGTATGTCTTCAATGAGACCGTCGGGAAGCCCCTTGTGCAGCGTGTAGACGTGCTCGATGTCGCCCTTGTGTCCCGCCCAGTACGTAACCCAATCCCGTGGCACTAGACCCTTCCAAGAGGCGTTGAGAAGCTGGGTATCGAAGTACCGGCGCAGCACGTAAGACCGAGCTTGCCAGCGGCACTTATCAATCGCCTGCCGCACGTCCCCCGTAATGTTGGCCGTCAAGATGAACGCCGACCCCCGGTTGTCCGAGCTCGCCCGCTTCCCCTTATCCTCGAAGCCGGGGGCGCAGCGGATGACCGGCGAGTCAGGCGCCAACTGCTCACCGCTGTCCAATCGACTTTGAAGGTAGCGGCGCACGTGTTCGATCCCCTCTTCCCCGAGGAAGGTCAAGTAAGGGTGGGCGACCTTGGAGAGCTCGATTCGTACACGGACAACGGCCGGAGACTGGGAGAAAACGATGTGCCCGTCTTCGTACGTTAGCTCGGGGAGATCCCTTACCTAGCTCCCAGACTCTCGCTCAGGAATGTAGGCCACGATTCCAGTTCCTGGAAAGATCAAGATCCAGAAATCAAAGAAAGCGGGGGAGAAAAGCGGCAACCCATGAGATAGCCTATTTGTCCTGGCCCTGGATTCCGGCATGGCCTTGAATTGCTGTGGGATATAATTGAGACTCTTACGCGGATTTCCACGCGGGCGCAGGCCTCTATCCGGTACGAACCGCCTCTCTAGAATGACTCATCCCTCCCATTCCCCACGGCCTCACGACGAGGTGGTCCGGGCGGTCCGGGAGAGGGGCCGCGCGGGGGGGACCAGCGCCGCCGAGA
>JBHIBK010000091.1:0-6780 GCA_046759065.1 Thermoplasmata archaeon
CGAAGCGACGCCAGTCGGCTTTTCTCCTTGAGGGGAAGAAGAAGCTGAAGAGGAATACTGAGAACAGTCCTATGGAGAGAATGACCGCAATCCAGTTACCGTAGGCAAATTCTTCCATTGGATTCCTCCATCAGGCTTTCCATGTTCACGTGGTTCATAACGTTGCCATGTCTGACAGACTATATACGACTTAGCTGTTCCCATGTTGGCCTTTCACCCTATTCTCCGACCTTCGCACACGTCTTCACGAATCGTGTTCGGGAGTTCTCAAGACCTTCTTCTGTCCTTGCAGAAGCGGGAAGTGGGGGACGGGACGGATTTCGAGGCGTACGATTACATCAGCGTGATGTATCCAGGAAGATAGCTCACGAGAGGATTTGAGAGTCAGAGAAGCATACGACTCCTCGGACATGGCAGCAGGTCCTCTGTGCCGCTTCCTTGGGTCCGTCTCAAGAAGCACACACCAAGGCCGAGATTTTCCATCGTTGATAATAGCTGAGGAATCTTTTTATGCTCCCCTCTCGTCAGAAGTCAAAATCTCAGCTACCGGCTGAGGAAATGGAGGATGATGAATTGAATACAGATGAGGATGCGTCCGGAATGAGGAATGGTTCAAAGATGCTCTCGGTTCTAATGGGCATTCTGGTGGTCAGCTCTGCCGTCCTGGCCTTCGTGCCTTCGGCGGCTGCTCAATCCATGGGTCAGCTGGAGCCTCCCTATTCCGACTATGGCTTGGACACCGACCTGCCGCCAGACGGGCTGCTAGATTACCTCGTATTGAATCTGAGCGTCAACGTCACTCAACCCGGCGAATTCTACTTGATGGCACAACTGCGTGACATTACGGGCGTCACGTACATCACAGACGCCTTCAACTTCACCATTCTACCTGTGGGAGTCCATCTCGTCCCGTTATGGTTCAGTGGGTATCCGATTCGCTTCTCGGGCATTGACGGACCCTACCAGGCCAACTTCGGACTCTTCAACGACACCTTCTCGATGGTGGACTTCGACTCCTATGTCACAGGTCCCTATCTTGCTCAGGACTTTCAGACGCCCCCCGCAGAGCTCCTCCCTCCACATTCCGACTACGGTCTGGATACGGACGGTGACACACTCCTCAACTTCCTCGTGATCGATGTTGTCGTCAACGTGAGTGAGGCCGGGTTCTATGAAGTCGATGCAACCCTCTATGACAGCACTGGAATGACTATCATAGATTTCGATTACAACTACACCTATCTCAGTGCAGGACTCGAGACGGTGGAGATCCGATTCAGAGGGTACGTGATCTACTTCGCCGGGATCGATGGCCCGTACAGGGTCGAGCTTGAGTTGTTGGATGAAGACTGGAATCTCCTCGGTAACGATACCCATATGACGCAAGCATATCTCTACACGGATTTCGAGCAGACTCTCCCCGCAGAGTTCTCGCCTCCGCATTCCGACTACGGTCTGGACGGGGATGGAGACACGCTGTACGATTTCCTTGTGGTCGACGTGACTGTCAATGTTGACGATGCAGGACTCTACACGGTCTGGGGAGACCTGTACGATGGCACGGGGATGACATTCATCACATGGGCTGAAAACCAAAGCTATCTCGATCCAGGACCTCAGACGGTGGAGCTTCGCCTCTCGGGGTACGACATATACGATGTGGGGATCGACGGCCCATATACGGTCGAGCTGATGCTGTTCGATGATGATATGAACTTTCTCGATAGCGATACCCATATGACCAACCCCTATCTCAGTACGGAGTTCGACCCGCCGCCCGGGCGGTTCAGTCCGCCCCACAGCGATTATGGTCTGGATACGGACGTCCCGACGGACGGATATCACAACTTCCTCGTCCTGAACGCCTCAGTCGACATCGATGAATCGGGGATGTTCTTGGTGCAAGGCATCTTGTACGACGTAGGCATGACCTTCCAATCGGTCGCGGCGAACTTCACTCAGCTCAGTGTTGGTCTGCAGACCGTCGAGCTGTGGTTCAGTGGTGCGGGCATATACACTTCTGGATCTGATGGTCCTTACCTAGTCATGCTCATGCTCGGAACCTTTGTCGGTGAGGAGATGGTCATGGTTGACCAGGACTTCTACATCACAAATCCATATAACTACACAGATTTTCAGCCCGTGAACCCCGGGATGATATGGGGCTACGTCTACGAAGCCGCAACGGGCAATCCGCTTCCCTCCGCAGAGGTGCAAGCCTTCAACTACACGTACGGACACACCAATAGGTCGCTCACGGATCCAACCGGCTATTACGAGATGAACCTCTTCGAAGGGGAATTCTATGTCCTTCTGGACGATCCGGACCTCCAATCCAATCTGACCGTGGTCTCGGTTGTTGGCTCCACGGAAGCGACGGCGTACCTGGAAGAATCTCCCCCGATGAGCATGTCCTCGAACATATCCTTCCTCGACTGGGACAACGCGAACCTGAGTGCGGACATGACCATGGAGGATGACAATCAGACAATGAGGCTCATGATAGACTTCACGTTCGGCAATAGGGACAGCTACTTGGACCAAGCGGAACTGGACATGTTCATGGAACTCATGGGAGGACCGCCCGTGGGATTTGACAATACGACCGAGATCATGTTCGTGGACGGCATCCACTACGATCTTGACCCGGCGTCCCTCCAATTCGGAGTCAGCGGGGAAGGACCTGTGGACCTGAAGACCCCCTTCTCCATGCACCTTGCCGGTAACTTCACGTCCAACACAACGATACCCGTTGCACCCTCCCACCTCATCGAGGTAAATACGACGTACGACACCGATGAGGAAGTATCCATCGGCTACATGAATATCCCGGCGACCTACGTCCTGGATTCTTTCGATCCTGTGCTGAACGTGTCGATCAGTGGCTTGGGCACTTCTGTGATTGCCGTCGACCCGTTCGGTGACCCGGATCCTAGCGACAGCGTGGACTACGTTTGGGTGAATCTCACGGTGACGGCGACCACGGGTCTGTTTGTGCCTGAAGTGAGAGACGTGTTCATCGACGGATCCTCGGCGATGACATACAACCTCTCCGCACTTCCCTCGTCATTTGATCTGACAGCGATTGTGGACGATACTCTCTCAGGGAACTCCACGATTGGCGGCGCGAACTACACGACGCCTACCTCGGCGTCATGGCCCGGAACAGCAATGAATGCACTTGACGGGGCATTCGACGAGCCAGTCGAGGACATCAATGCGACCGTTCAGACTCCTGCTTCGCCAGGAACCTACGACTACTACGTCCATGCGTGGGACAGCGTTCCGACCTACAACAACAGTGCTCCGTACGCTACCCTCACGATCGTTGACGACCTCCAGCCCGAGATGTCCGATGTTGCCATCGACGGTCAGAGTGCAGTGACCTACGATCTGTCGTCTCTGCCCTCGAGTGTGACGCTCACGGCCGTCGTGAATGATACGGGCTCAGGCGGTTCTGACATCGGCGGGGCGAATTACACGACGCCCACAGCCGCGTCTTGGCCAGGCACGTCCATGCAAGCCGAGGACGGAACCTTCGATTCGCCTGTCGAGAACGTGACCGCCCAAATAGCCCCGCCAACCCAAGCGGGAACCTACGACTACTACGTGTACGGTTGGGACACGGGCGCGGGATACAACGACAGTGCTCCGTACGCTACCCTCACAATCGTTGACGACCTCCCGCCCGAGATATCGAACGTGCGGGTGGATGGACAGACAGCGGCTACGGTCACGCCTGGAACCAGTTTGGTGCTGACCGCCGCGGTCGACGACACCGGCACCGGCGGCTCGAATATCACAGCAGCCAACTACACGATGGGGACGATGGACTGGCCAGGAACATCGATGGACGCGTCGGACGGTTCCTTCGATTCCGCTCAAGAGAACGTCAACATGTCGATTGACACGAGCGGCTGGGCGGAGGGGAGCTATCAGGTCTGTGTCTACGCCTTGGACAGTGCCCAAGGGCAGAACACGACTTCGGTTGAATGTGCGGAGATCGTGATCGATGAGACCCCACCCTCCATAGCCGATGTCCTGGCGGAGCCTGATCCTCAGGACGTTGGGGAAGAAGTGGTCGTCTCGGCCAGCATAACGGATGCAAATGGGATAGCCGAGGCTAGGGTCGAGATAAGGGACCCGGAGGGCGGTCTCGTTGGCAATTTCTCGATGACCTATGACGGCGCTGCGGAGAAGTACGAGTACTCGAGCGCCTACGATGCGACAGGCACATACACGTTCACGATATGGGCAACGGATGAGGCCGGAAACGTGGCATCTGAATCTGGGGACCTCAGAATCCAAGGAGCGGCACCTGCTGGCTTTGTGGAGCAATACTGGTGGATTATCCTGATAGCAGTTATCGCCGTTGTGATGCTAGTGATGCTGTTCGCTCTGAGGCGAAAACCGGAGGCCGTGGTAGAGGAGATACCGCCACCTCCCGATGATGAGTTTCCAGGGGAAGTCACAGAACGGACCGATGAAGTACCTGCAGGAGAGGAGGAATAAGCCCAGATCCCTTTTGGAGCCGGTCCGCGCCCGCAATGAGGCTTCCCGTGATCAGTTCCGCGGCGAAGTGCAGGTCAAGATAAGCGGGAAGTGGGAGGACGTTGACCTCGAGGCGCACGGTTGCACACGAGTCATCGACCTAGGGAACTAATCTGCGACTCGAAACGAGGCCGCATCTCGCTCTCTTTTGTCAGCAGCACTTATTCCTATATACGGATGAAGGCAATCTGAACTATCGATATCATGAATATCAAGGTCGTTCTCGAGCCTCAGGAGGAGGGAGGCTACACAGTATACGTTCCCTCGCTTCCTGGCTGCATATCACAGGGCGAAACGTGTGAGGAGGCACTTGAGAACATCAAGGAGGCCATCGGTCTTCATCTCGAGCCTGACGAGGACGACCTCGTCGAGCTTCCGTGAGATGGAAGTGGGAGGAAGGGACCGACTTCGAGGCGCATGATCACATCGGGATGTCAGATCTAGGAAGATATCCCTGCGAGGACGTATGGTGACTGCCCCCTGAATCCGACCTTCGCCAAATGTATGTATGCAAGAATGCCTATATGGTCCGTAATGGCTGTAGTGACGATTCGGCTCGACCCCGAAACCAAGGAAGCAATGCGGCGGATAAAGGGAATAAACTGGAGTGAAGCAATTCGTCAGAGGATCCGAGAGATAATAGAATAGCAATCCCGAGGGAACAAGGTGAGGGCCCTTCTGATGTCCCAGAAGCTCTCCCGAAAGCCGGCCAAAGGTTATGACAGCACGAGGACGATCCGATTCTGGAGTACCAAGCGATATGGCCCGATGCGTGGTCGACGTTAGCGTGGTCGGCAAATGGTTTCTGGAGGAGGAGTTCCCCGAGGAGGCACGTCAGCTTCGTGACGACTTCGCTGCCGACATGGTAGAAGTGGATGCTCCGTGCCTGCTACCCTTCGAGGTTCTCAATGCCGTTCGATTCGCGAATGTCTTCACACCCAAGGATCTGGGACAGATCGCAGAGACGCTCGACCGCTTTTCACTTTCACTGCACCCGCTCGAGGGCACCCTTTCCTCGTCTACGGTGGAACTGGCGACCTCCGAGGGACTTTCCGTCTCCTCGCTCGCCTTCACCCATACGCCTGTCCGTGCCCTCATCATCTTCTACCCCTGACAGCACTCCTGTGCATGGCCGAGATTCGCTACTGAGAATTAGCCCAATAGTTTTATGTATATGCATTGGAGAATCATGTATTGAGCACAGGTTGGCGGATTACCGTGAGGGAGGAAACGCTCAAGGCCAAGGTCTGCCTCGTCGGCGAAGCGGCAGTCGGTAAGACGAGCCTCATTCGAAGGTACGTTCTCGACCAGTTCGAGGACAAGTACATCACTACCCTCGGCGCAAAGGTCTCCAAGAAGGAGATGAACTTCCAGATTCCCGAATCGAACATGGACATCAACCTCGTGATGATCATCTGGGACATAATGGGGGAGAAGAGCTTCAGGGAGCTGACGAAGGAGGCCTTCTTCCACGGCACGAAGGCGATCCTCGCGGTCTGCGACCTCACGAGGTACAATACTCTCAGAGAGCTGGATGATTGGATCGAAGCCGTTTTCGGAGTGGTCGGAGAGGTCCCGGTCATCTACGCCGTCAACAAGGTCGATCTCAAGGACGAGGTCATGATCATGTACGGCGACAGCGAGCTCGACCAATCCACTAGGGCGTTCAACGCGGAGTACTTCTACACCAGCGCGAAGACGGGGGAGAACGTCCACCTCACGTTCGAGTGGTTGGGCAAGAACATACTCAGGAATCAGCTGTCCCCGGAACGAGAACCGTCTCGATAGCGTTATATAGGCTGTGCCTGATTTTTGGCAAGCTTGGGGCTGTCCCGCTGAGGGAATCAAGATGGTCGAGACCAGAAGGTTGAAATCGAAGGTCTGCCTCGTCGGAGAGAAGGCTGTCGGGAAGACCAGTCTCATCAAGAGATATGTGCTGAACACCTTCGACGACAGGTACATCACGACGATAGGGACGAAGGTCTCCAAGAAGGAGCTCGAACTCGAGGGCAAGGACATACGGGTCCAGTTGGACATGACGATCTGGGACATCATGGGAGAGAAGGGCTTCAGGGAGCTTCTGAAGGATGCCTACTTCTACGGTGCCGACGGAGTCCTCGCGGTCGCGGACCTGACGAGAAAGAAGAGCCTCGCGGACCTGGACGACTGGATTGATTCCACGATCAAGGAGGCGGGGAAGATTCCCGTGATAATCGCCGTCAACAAGGT
>JBHIBK010000092.1:0-6753 GCA_046759065.1 Thermoplasmata archaeon
ACCGCGATGTAGATACGGCATTCAACCCCGAACTCACAGCCCTGCTAGCTCAGGCCGACGAGATGAAGAAGCGTCACGAGATCCAAGAGTGGCTCGCGCTCCGGCGGCAGATTGACGAGCTCTTCGAGAAGGAACGTCAGGATGCGCCTAAGAGACGCGGCCGCGTTGAGAAGCTATTGCAGGAGGTACGCGACGCCCGAGGATGGAGGTCCCCAGAGGGCCTCAGGGCCATCCAGGCGGGCATCCCTACCTGGCCAAGTCTCGGATACCGACCGTCCGAGAAATGCCACGAACCTTCCGGAGGTCCGGAGAAGAGGAAACGGGTCGCCACTGGATTCTGTACATACGAAGCCAGGACATGCCAGGGACCAGTAGTGCAGTGCGAGGATTGCGGCCTGCCCTATTGTGTGTACCATTTCCCGAAGCATCGAAGGGCACCAGGGAAATTGGACCATACTCGGGGAACGACCACCCGTATTCCTTCTCAGCGTTAGCTCTACAGTGAAGTGCAGTTAAAGGGATAATTTTAGGGACCGGGATGGCGCCTAATGACTGCCCCTCCACATGCTTTTTACCCATCGCTCCATTTCGATATGGTGGCCACCGATACCCAGAGATGGAGATGAGCGATTTGTCAAGCAGGTCGACGGACGGATTCAGGGAGCCGATGCGACCATTCCCGAAGGGCAGGAACTTTCGGAGCCCGAAAGGTTTATCGAGTCTTTGGGGACTGAGGTCCCCGCTAATCCATGGCCTTCGATGAGCGTCGCATCATCGCATTGGACTCGATACCGGTCAGAAGAAGCTGGACAACACCCAATGGCGAGAGGCGTCAGTTCAGAGGGCTTCTGGGGGCAAGTCTAAGCGTATATGAGGCACAGGATTTCATCTCCCAATACGAGTCGGTTCTGGATAGGTTGTTCGAGGAATACAACCTCCCGAGGGAGAAGCGGAGTTACAAGGCGGCGGAGATCTACAGAATCCTCGCGACGAGGCCCAGAGCCGCAGACGCATTTGTGTTCGATTTCTCCCGCCAGCTCCTTGAGATTGAGGGTCCAAAGCTGAACTTGTTCGTCGGAACCTTCTACACTCAAGAGCTCATCGACGCCCAACTTGAGGCAGAAGGAGCACCGTCCACTCCCGAATCCTTCACAGACCTTCGCTCAAGGAGGGTGGTGCCAATCTATGGCACGCGTTCTGGAACGCAAATGGTCACCATTCCGGAGCTGATAGGCAAGATCGAAAACCCATATCCTGCCATCTGCGCTTGGAAACTTACGGACGTGACTGGCATCTACAACCAGCACTTTCTCCTTGACCACTTCGAGGGAGAGGAGTCAAGGGCGTGGTATGAGCTAGTCGGCCACAATGAGGTGTCCTTGGTCCCGAAAGGAAGCGCGTGCAACCCGTATATATCGGCCATCGACATCTTCCTTCGGACGGTGAACCGCAAACTGGAGATGGAGCGGTCGCCCCTTACCCCCACTTCTTTGCGGGAGGTCTTAGAGAACATTGGTTCAGAGATTGAGGACTTTGAGCCTCACGTACACCACATCACGAACGAAGACATTAATATGGTCAAGCCTATCACTCCCAAGCGGATTCCGACAGAGTTCTTCGTCAAACACCCCATATTCTTCATCTACAACGAGCAAGAGATCAAGGACGAACGAACAGAAATCGAGAGTTCTCCACTAATGCAAGAGATACACGATCTAGCCTACGAAAACCTTGGCGGGGTCCTTTTCTACTCGTCGAGAACGAGCCCCAAGGTCATGCGTCCAAGGGACTATTTCGTGACCTACGGGCCCAAAGGAGACGCTTCATACAGCCGCCTGACGAGGATGGGTTTTGAACTGGACCACATCAAAAAAGAAACCGAAGAATAACGTCGGTTTCAAAGGGGAATTTCTTTCGAATGGGCACTATCCCTGGTCTGGCATGTGTGCCCGCAACCGACTCTATGGACTCTGTGAGTATAAATAACTATGTAGCGAAGGCCTAAGCTCGCGGGCCTGTCCGGCGAATCGTTTGAATCAATGTCGTTGAGACAGCACACATCCAGTAAGCCAGGTTCATCAGAGCAATCTACCGAGAGCCCCTTCGGGTAGACAGAAGGAGGCTACTGCTGTCACCTGGCCCATAATCCCGGTTATGGCTCTATTCCAGATCCTCCAATTTCATCCTGATGATCTCGGCGATTTGTTCCGGGGAATAGTCCTGCGCCCGGAGGTATTTAATGGTCGGGAGGAGCCCCGATAGCTCGCTATCGTCAAAGCGGACAGGCAAAACATACTCCCCTTTCTCCTGGACTTCTCGTGCTAGTGCACTTTGAGCCTCAAAGAGAGGCCACGGCTTGCTGACGTAATCCTTAGAGACGAATACGACGCATAGCCGCGCCATCTTGCGAAAGACCTTCTCGAGGTAAGGCTCTAGATTCTTGCCCCACAGGCTGACTACTTCGCCATCGTCATAGAATGTCTTGACGCCCAGCTGACGAAGCCTCCTGTAGACCCTCTTCACATATCCCCGTTGCTCACTGGCGTAGGAGAGCGCGATATCATAGGGGAACCGTCGCTCCGGCGGTGAGAAGGCATCACGAACTCCAAGATCTCTGGGGACGAGGATGCTAGGTCGGGTTGTGATCTGTTTGCCGGCTCTTCGCTCTCTGACCTGAGGGGTCTTCCCCGCGTAGGCCATGTATCCAACAAGATGCTTTCCAATCCGGCGCAGCTTCCCGTTGTCCCAGAAGAGGTCCAGGACCACAACCTTCTCGTCTCGGCGCATCTTCACCCGCTGGCCCATACTGGCCTTGGCGAGTGATCTCCGCAAGTGTGCGTCAGCAGTCGCAAGCACGTAATCGAAGACCGCTTCACCGGCTCCTCCTCTCTCCAGAGAATCCACGAGGCGGTCCCACATGACCTCGTAGTTGGTTCTCGGGATGTGGACCTTCATCCGACGCTGGAAGAATGCCTGCTTGTCCTCCTTTGTTCCCGGGGCATGAGAGAGCAGTTCGAGGAATCGGTCCTCGATGTTCCTCACGTCCTTTGCGGCAAGGTATGCCATCCTGTGCCTGGGCTTTTCAGCACTTCTAGTCTATTTATGTTTGCCCCCGACAGGTGGGTGAAACTAATGTTGAGGGCTCCTGACACCTAGCTGATCGGAGTCTAGTCGCGGAGCCTCTGCTGCGCTCCTCACTTGTAGCCCTGGTCCTTTAAGGTGGTGCTCTAGCACCAGCGTAATCCACTTGCCGACCGAGAGGTGTTCTTTTCCGTGTCCCTGCAATTGGCCTGGATTCACAGGCCCCCGCGCCACCGTGGTACATAAAAGGATTCCGACCGGGGGTTCTGGGGCAGTCATTGGGATGGCATCGAGAGCGGACACCCTGCCATTATGTGACACAGGTACCTTGTCTCCGTAAGGTTCAAACCGTCCCCTTCCCGTATCGTTTTTCGTGACAACGGACTATCGTCTTCTCTACTTCCTCGGGGCTGGCGCTGCAAGGCCCTGCGGATTCCAAACGACCGCGGAACTCTACCACTCGCTCGTGGGGGAGGAGGCGGGACTGGCCCTCTTTCAGAAGTTCGGAGGCTCCCTCAAGGCCGTGACCGAGGGTCTGCCTGTGGACATTGAGACACTGTACACGATGGCATCGTCAAACGTGGATGAAACTGTCCACGAGATGTACTCCGCCTTCGACTCGCCAAACCTGACTGGAGCTCTCATTCTGGATGTCCTGAGGCGACAGGATACGTGGCATGGGAAGCTCGAGGAACTGAAGGCGGCCTTCGCCGAGGCAGGTGAGGCCATCCTGAGATTTATTGCTAGGAAGTTCTGGGAGGTAGAGCCGACTACGGACCCGTACAAAGAATTGTACCTGGAACTGGCATGTCGCACGCTGGGGTTCGAGAATGTTGCAGTCTTCACCACGAACTACGACACGTCCCTTGAGAGGATGCTATCCGAAGAGTTCCCCTACCCGTTTACAACGGGTCTAGCGGGTGACCGGTTCCTACCTCTCATACTCCACCAACTACGAGGGGAGAGTCTGCGCATTGTCAAACTCCACGGGTCCCTCGATCTTTACCAGCTGAGTGATGGGCGCATCGTCCGAATAAACTACCGAGCCTCCCCCGGTCGGTGGTCCGGGGATGCGGAGATCCTCGGACCGTACCTCGTTCCCCCTGAGGAGGGGAAGGTATCTTACGATGAGACACAGGAGCAGCTCTTGCGGATGTTTGAGGAGGCGGTGAAGGAGGCAGACGCTATGGCCATTGTGGGGTCCTCCCTCCGGGACTCCCGCCTGGCCACTATACTAGCGGAGGCCTCGGAAGAGTGCCACATCCTCTTGGCCTGCGGCTCTAAGTCATCGGATCTCCAGGCGAAGTGGTTTGCTGAACAAGAGTACGTTCAGACCGTAGCTGAGCACTTCCCAAATGAGAGCGTCAAGGAGTGGCTCATTGTCCAGATTACGCGACAAGGGGCAGCACCCAAGTGAGGAGCAAGTCGCTCAAGCCGATTCACGGAAGGTCCTGCAGACAGGATGGAGTTCAGTCTCCCTGATAGTTGACCCGAGGGCGTCCGGGGTGGCACTAATCGTTCGGTGGCCTTCACGGGGGAGATCCGCGAGAGTGAATATGGTTACTTGCAGATCTTAAAAGGACGGGCCGTGCCCCGAAACACAACCCGCTCCTTCCTATAACTACTTTCATGTCGTATAGATTGAGATTCCTGGATAGGGTTTCAGCACTTGATGACAATGGCTCCTGTTCGGGCTTATGCACATGCTAGCTGGGGCGACAGTCGATGGTCTAGTCAGGGAGTCCACCCCCCTGTCCCAGTTGAACGGTTTCTGTCCCCATCATTTGAGTGGGTCAAGAGACGAGTGGAAAAGGAGTTCTGCCGCAGCTACTCCAAGGGTACTTTCGGTTACCCCTCCCAAATGCCTCTATATGCCCTCTTTGGATAAGGTCTACGCGGTTTCGGTGGCGAGGATCGAGGAGCACTGTTTCTCGGCCTCCACTGAGAGCGTTCAGAGTGCGTAGTCGGGGGTATGAAATGTCCAAAGGAGAAACGGAAACCGAAGGAGAGGACAAGAAGCCGGGCTGGACAGCTCAGGACTGGCAGGGAATTCTCGAAGTCCTCCTCCCCTATGCGGACCGATTCATCACGCTAAAGGAAGAGGAACAGCGGCACGAAGCGCGTCAGGTGGAAATAGAGACCCGCTGGCAGTTCCGCACAACTATCTCCCTATTGGCCTTCGCAGCCGTCATTGTGGTGGTAATGTCTTGGCTGGCTTCGATGGGCATCGGGGGGGGCGATGCCCTACTCTTCTTGGTAGGCCTTGTCGTGGGTGCCCTATTCGGAATGCTCCAAGCCCAGATTGGCCCGGCGAGAGTCGTCGTGGTGCCGGAGGAGTAGGGGGCAGGGAATGTGAACGACTGGCAGCGTGAATTTCGTCGCCTCGAGCGTGGCGTAAGAATCCAAGTCGGCTTCGAACCCGACGAAGAGGGTTACTGGGATCGGGAATGTCCCAACACCGACTGCGAGTTTGTGTTCAAGGTGAACGCAGAGGATTGGCGGGTGCTCTTCAAGGATGAGGCTATTTACTGTCCGCAGTGTGGCCTTGACGCTCCCTCGGACCACTGGTGGACAAAGGAGCAGGTAGAGCACGCGAAAGAGCAGGGCTTCTGGGAGGTAGGGCGACGTGTGGACCGTGCCATGCAGTCGTTTACGAAATCCATGAACCGCAAGGCCCCGAAGACTGGTATCATTACATGGAAATGGAAATACCATGGCCGCCCAATGCCTCGCGGAGTCCTCCCAGGCAAGAGCAGGGAGGCGTTCGAGACCAAGGTCCAATGCATCGAGTGCGGGGCACGATATGCTGTCATTGGTGCAGCGTTCTTTTGCCCCTGTTGCGGGCACAACGGCATCGAGGAGCAGTTCGAGGACACCATGCAGGCCATGGAGCAGCTCGACCAACACTGGAGTAGCATCTGTCGAGCCATGGAAGAGGCTTTGGGTAAGAATGCTGCCGTGCGCGAGCTACGACACATCCTTGAAGGGGCGCCTGTCCGACGCGGTGACGGCCTTTCAGCGTCTGGCAGACTTTCTGTACACGCGCCTCCCAAAGGCTCCACCTGTCAAGGGCCCTGTGTTCCAGCGCGTCCGAGACGGATCCTCCCTGTGGAAACGGGCCATCGGCGAAGGGTACGAAGCGGTCTTGACCGGGATGGAGATTGATCGACTGAACGTGTTGTTTCAGCGCCGCCATCTCCTAGAACACACTGACGGAATAGTAGACCAGCAGTATCTTGATCGATCGCACGATCAGACTTATCGAGTCGGCCAGCGAATCGTCGTGAACGTGCAAGACGTCGTTGAACTAGCGAATCTTGTCAAGCGACTGGGAACAGGCCTCGCGAGCAAAGTCTCTGCGTTGGACGCCGGGAGTTCCGCCCCCTGAGTCAGACCATGGGATGGCTCATGGTCGAGGAACGACCTGATTCAGTCCAGTCATGGACGATGGCCTATCCAACGGCCGATAAATATTCCCGGATGACAGCAATTATGGGTCGGATGCCACTGAACCTGGACCAGCTCTACGAACTAATTCGGCAAGGCGAGGATACCCAGACCGAGTTTAGACAGGAACTCTCCAAGGAGGCCTTGCAGAGGCTCTCAACAAACATTGCCGCATTGGCGAATGCCGAAGGGGGCTACATTATCTTCGGAGTAGTGGATGACAAG
>JBHIBK010000093.1:0-6729 GCA_046759065.1 Thermoplasmata archaeon
ACGGAGGGAAGCACAGATAGGTCGCAAGCCGCATAGTATTTTGGGAGGTCCGAATAGGGAACCCTCCCCGCGAAAACCACATTCCCAGCGGTTCCAGGATGAGACCGCCTTGCGAGTTCCTCTGCATGTTCCCCTCCGCCAACGATAACGAACTTGGCATCTAAAAGGTGCTTGGCAGCATCCAATAAATGCTCGATTCCTTTATGGCTTACTAACCTACCTACGAAAAGGACCATTTTTTCTTCGCTTCCGACGTTGTGCCTTTCCCTGATTTCTGACCCGTCTATGGATGGATTGAATGTCCCTGAGTCAACGGCATTTGGGATGACCACTGGAAGGTATCTCCAGACGCTTTTTGAGGTCGCAGCGTATGTGCTCGTAGTGACGACGATCTTATCGGCGGAGCTCACAGTGTATGAGCCGAAGGTCCTCTCATACACCCACACAACGAAGGGACCTAGGACTCCTGGGATCTCAAGATCGCAGTGATATGTGATAACGAAAGGTTTGCCTGAGGACTTGCAGGCTCTTGCCGCGAAGTAGGAATCCAATGGAGGTGGGCTGTGCGCGTGAACGATGTCGGCATCGCATGAGGCGACGTATTTTCGCAGCTTGAAGGTGATTGGCGTCTTCCATCGGATCGCTGCGGGCTTTAGCCTCACGACATCAGTTCCGAAGACCCTCTCCCTTTCCTTCAACCTTTCATACATGCTAGTGACAATTTCGATTTGAAAACCAAACTCGGTGAGCTTTCTGGACAAGTCAAGAACGTGCGACTCGACTCCCCCGACATGGGGATGGAAATACGGCGCGACTTGCAGAACTTTCATTACCCTCAGTGTATCCTGCTATTTGAGGAGATGAGACCTCCGACAAAGGCCCCGGGGCCGATGAAGGAACCTTCGCCAATTATCGTTCCTGAGTCGATGGAGGCATTTATCCCTGTCTTGACATCGTCACCCATTATTACGCCGAGCTTCCTCAGACCAGTGTCTATCTTCCTTCCCTTGATGAAGACTCGGATGTTGCCCTCGTCCAGCCGGAGATTGGCAACCTTCGTTCCCGAACCCAGGTTGCATCTCTCTCCGATGATGCTGTCCCCAACGTAGTTGTGATGGGGAATGTGTGTCCCGTTCATGACTATTGAGTTCTTCACCTCGCAAGAAGCGCCCACCTTGCATCCGTCCCCAATGTAGGTACTTCCCCTGATGAATGAGTTCGGACCTATGATGCAATCATTCCCGATTACCACTGGTCCTTGGATTGTTGTTCCACTCCTCACTTTCGTTCCTTTCCCGAGCCGAACCACACCTTCGATGACCACATTCTCCTCAGCCTTTCCTCCGGTTCTGGACCTTATGCCCTTCATGAGGATTGTGTTCGCTTTCAGGAGGTCCCATGGTCTTCCGACATCGATCCAATCACTGGGAAGGGCGAATCCGTAGACCTTCTTTTTCCTCATGAGGATCTTCAAGGAATCCGTTATCTCATACTCCCCTCGGGGAGACTTCTTCGTCCTTGAAATCGCATCGAATATCTCTGGCTGGAAAATGTAGATGCCGGCATTGATGAGGTCGGACTTGGGGATCTCGGGCTTTTCCTCGATTCCCTGAATGATGTCCCCGTTCAGGTCGACCACTCCGAAGTTTCGGGGTTCCTCCACCCTTGTCAACCCGACAACGTTTCCCTTCCCTCTGGAGAACTCGATGATATCTCGAAGCGATTTCGGCGGGAGTATGATATCCCCGTTGAGGCAGAGGAATTTCCGTTTCATGTGTTCTTTAGCGAGGCCGATTGCGTGAGCGGTGCCGAGCCTCTTTTCTTGCTCCTCAAACCTTATTTTGACGCCTAGATTCTTTCCATCCTTGAGGAATTCCCTGACCCGCCTTCCCCTCCAGCCGATGAGTATTGTAGCTTCCTTGATGCCCGCCTTCTTCAACCCAGTGATCATATGGACGATGAAGGGTTTCCCAGCAACTGGCAATAGGGGCTTTGGGATATTGGCCGTGAGGGGCCTCATTCTCGTTCCCTCACCTGCAGCCAGTATGAAGGCCTTCAAGAAATCACTTTCCTCAAAAGAGAAATCATCGAGCTGTATATTTCTTTTGCTCTGCTCTCCTCCCTAGCCTCAGCCGTGACTCTTATCTTCGGTTCTGTGCCACTCGGTCTAACGAGAACCCAACCGTCGTGGAATTCGAGCCGCCAGCCATCCAACGTATTCAGCGAATCGCATTGAGCAGACTCGATGTTCTCCTTCAGTTTTGAGAGGATTTCTCGCTTCCTTGATGGCTCAAAGGAAATTGACCTCTCGAGGAGAGGATATCTCGGGACGCTCTCCACCAACTCTGACAGCGGTCTGCGAAAGACTATGTTTGCTAGCTTGGCTGCAGCGAACACTCCGTCAGGACATAGGAAGTGCTCCGGAAATATCCATGTTCCAGATGGTTCTCCGCCAAAATCAGCACCAAGCCTCTTGATCTCCTCGCCAACATAGACGTCTCCGACCTTTGTACGCCACACCTTCGCGCCAGGAAGAATGTCATCCAACGCCATGGAGCCGCTAATGGGGACGACGAGGGAGTCCTTCACTTCCTCCCTTGCGAAAATCGGCAAGAGGTCATCCCCTCCGACGTAGTTGCCCCTCTCGTCGACGGCGACCATTCTGTCTCCGTCACCGTCATGCGCGATTCCCAGATTCGCGTTCTCAGCGAGGACGGCCTCCTTCAGCGAGGTTAGATTCTCCTCGACTGGCTCCGGGTTCCTAGTGCGGAAGCGCCCATCGGGCTCACAATTCAGAGATGAAACATCGCAGCCCATTCTTTCAAGAACCAGAGGCGTGATTTCGGATGTTGCGCCCCCGCCGCAGTCAACAATGACCCGGATTGAGCACTCGGTCACTTTTCCGAGTATGGATTGGACGTGTTCCGATACGGCGTTCTCCAAGACCTCCGTTCTTCCCACATCTTTCCACGACGGTTTGGGGAACCTACCCCGCTCAACAAGCTCCTCGATCCTCGCTCTCTGACTCGCATCAAATGAAAGGCCGGATGGGTTCCAGAGTTTGATTCCGTTGTACTCAGGCGGGTTGTGTGAAGCGGTAATCATAGCTCCGCAGGAGTGGTCTCTTGCCGCCCAAGCGAGTGTTGGTGTCGAGACCATTCCCGCCAGAAGGCAATTACCCCCTGTGGAGAGAGAACCGGATATGAAAGCAGTTTCCAGCATCTCACTGGAGGTCCTCGTATCATGGCCCACAACGCAATCCTCGAACTCCGTACCCACCGCCTGGCCAATCCTCTGGAAAAGGCCGATTGTGATTCTGTCACCGACCGTTCCACGGATTCCGGAGGTTCCGAATAGGCCCACAGGACCTTATCATCGTTCATGTAGTTATTTCTATTCATTTGGTCCGCTAAAACTGCTCTGAAGGGGGGTCTGGCTCGAAAAAGTTTTTATATGGATTACCTGATTACCATCTGGCTATGAGCCAGATATAGGACCGAAAGATCGGAGGGAAGGAAATGGTAATGGAACCCATAACACCCGATAAGGCGATGCAAATAGCGAAGAAGAAGGGGCTGAAGCCGGGAAGAGTAAAAGGAACGGATGGCATCCAGTTCACTAAGGGAAGGAATGCCCGCCTGGAGATCATAACCTGGGACGAGTTTGAGACCACCTTGAAAAGAAGGAGGCTCCAGGTTTATGAGTCTGGCGGCTGGATGAAAATAATGAAGAGGAGATAAGCCTCTTCTATTTCCCGCTCACAAGCTTTTTATTCGCAACCGCATTAGCGTGAGTGCTCTATGCGGAGGTAACCAAGTCTGGTCAACGGTGCTAGATTCAGGGTCTAGTCTCGCAGGAGTTCCGGGGTTCGAATCCTCGCCTCCGCATTGGATCAGAGATTTGGGCTAGTGGATATCACATTCTTCACGGGGGGTGCACATCCACAATTGGTTGAATGGCCGCGAGGTCCGTGAGATGATTCGCGAAATCAAAGCTGGGATGGAAAGCGGAGATCCTGTCCAGGTTCAGGCAGAGTTTCCTGGACAGGCTGATGGACAGTGCCCTCGAGATATATGAGGAAAGTCGGTAGTTCCGCACTGGATTCAATCTCGGAAGGCTCTGGAGGCTCCGCGGCAAGTTTTGTATAGTCAGGACAGGTTTTGTTTTCGATGAGGAAGAAAAGGCCAATTCGCAAGCGAGGTGCGTCGAGAAAACCTCCTCCGAACTTCCCCACTGACCCTGACCTCTATGGCGACCCTGAGAATTGGAAGTTCCCCCTTGACACTCCCAGGAGAGCTAAGCTTGCACGCAGGTTCTTCAGTATGGAAAGAAGCCGTAGGAGATACACAGAGGAGGAGCGATTATACATCGACAATAGGATAGATTTGGCCCTTGAACGATTTGGAGTAGATCCGAGGGAGTTTCAGGAGGTTGTTGGCGATTCTGAGAGAACGCCCGACCTTGTGTTCCCTGAAGATGCGAATCCTGAGGACATCTCCCTGGATGAGCTCTTGCTCCACTTCGTGGGAAGTAAGAGGATTGAGAGTTCAAGAGAGATTGGTGATGACAGAGTGAGGATAGACAAGGTGACAGACGAGTACATCGTTGCTAGAATAAAGGAGTATTTGATTAAGATAGACATCAAGTCGAGAGTGTTCGCTCATGATTGCGGAGACTGGATAGCCTGGATGTCGAAGAAGTTGATGTGCAAGCACGCTGCAAAGCTTCTGACGAATATTGATTCGAAGATTGCCACGCGAATCCTTCGCGATCTCTACAAGAAAAAGGATGGCTGGACGTTCTCAGCGATGCCAAGAGAGATGTTCGCCTAGGATGAGGGCAGACGGTAACCCCGAACCGCTCTTGATCTTCATCGTTTAGGGATGAAGCCTCCCGCTCAGGAACCTTTTAGTGTATGAAATACGCTTATGTGAGGCTGATAAGATGAATGAGCTCGAGAAACTCGATGTTACCATCAACATGAAGAGGAATGTGGAGGTCCTGGAGGAAGCAATAGACTCTACGGGTCTTCGCGTTAATCCTTCTGGGAGGCCGCTTGTCAGAGATGCCGCTGCAAGTCGCGATGTACTCCAGCTAGTTGATGTGAAGGTGAAGGAAGCTGAGGAATACTTCTGGCGACCGCTCGATTCACCCAGAATCTATGAGAAATTGAAGTATCTTGCGGCCGCAGTCGGCGACGAGAAGATGGCGGGTGACTATGAGAGCAGGATGAAGCAAATAGAGGCGAACGATCTGGAGTTCTTTGGGCGGGTCCATAGATTCTATGGGAATAACAAGAAGGCCCTAGGCTATTATGAGAGAGCGCTGGAGCTTGCTCCCGATCATCCCCTAGCGGGACCAGACGCTGAGAAGGCGTCCAAAGCCGTCGAGAAGGCGAAAGGAGAGCTTGAGAGAGCTCAAAGGGTTCTTGACACCAATCCTAATGATGAGAAGGCTTGGTACAGGCAAGCCGTTGCACTTATGAACCTCGACAAGGCTGATAAAGCGATTGCGTCGTTTGACGCGGCAATCAGGCTGGACCCTGGCAATGCTGATGCATGGGCGAAGAAGGGAGCCGCGCTTTTGAGTCTTGAGAGATATGAAGAAGCCAGACCCCTCTTGGAGAAGGCGCTCCAGCTCAAACCCAACTCACTGATATCCAAAAGGGGGTTGAACTATCTCAGGTACTTCACAACGGGCGATGCTATCGACCTGGATTGACATCATACGGCGATAGGGCTACCCCAAGAGTCATGGAAGAAGTCATCTTGTATGGGATCCCGTTCAGGCCTTTCTGGCTCTATCTCCTTCTGTTTCTCGGAAAGAAGGCTGTCATCGTCCCCCGGATAGGCGCAGACTATCAGGGAAATCACAACGTACTCATCGGGAATGCCAAGTGTCCGTCTTATGGTCATCGGTTCGTAGCCAGCGATAGGGTGAGCGATGAGGCCCAAGTCCACAGCGCGCAAGATGAGCTGGCTAGCCGACAATCCACAGTCAAAAAGGAAGTAGTCCCGACTATCTGAGAGTTTGCAGTCATCATCCCGTCTGGCGGCAACGACGATTATCAGAGGTGATTTGGTTGCCCATCCGTTTCCGCTGGATAGGGCCTCCCTGACGGCAGACAAAGCGGGCTCTCCTTGCACAAAGACATAGCGCCAAGGCTGATTGTTGAAGCAGGAAGGAGCGAGTCTTGCGGCCTCGACGAGACTAGCAGCAGCTTCCTTGCCTATCGGACGGTCGCTGAGGACCCTCAATGCTCTTCTCTTGCCAATGGCTTCCTCAACATCCATTCAAACACCTCGAACCAGTAGAACCCACCTAGTAGAAAAACCTTGATTCCTCATACCTGAAGCAGGAAGAAGAGGTCGAACATCATCTTTCCGGCGGCAAGAAAGATTACTGAGATGAAAATCAATGCGATGGCCCTGCTCTTGAGCTTCTCCAACCCCCATCTCGAGCCCACGAATGCGCCCACGAAAACGATTGGCCAGAGTGTCAGAATGAGATTGGCGTCAATGGGTTCGGGGGTTCCTAGAAGGAGATAGGTCAGAAACCCGAAGGCTCCTGTGAACACTATCATAAGGCTTGAGGTTCCAATCGCCCTCCTAGTTCTTCGCCCAAGCACGTACTCCATGAGAGGGACGTTGACTAACCCGCCACCGATGCCGAGGCTACCCGACGTGAATCCAGATGCCAGTGCTCCAGTCGAACTGGCCAACTTTCTCA
>JBHIBK010000094.1:0-6700 GCA_046759065.1 Thermoplasmata archaeon
GCCTTCACATGATTAGCGATGGAGACGTATGATCTTTCGAGGTATGTATCGGGGTCGCTCGCTCTCAGATTCGCGGCTTCCCGAACGGTTAGGCCGCCTGGCACGTAACCATTGAGAGCGTCGTGAGCCGACGTCTGATCGGTGACGGAATCGAACGATGTGCCCCTATCAGCGAGTTCTGGATGGGTCTCTGAGCAATTGGCGAGAACGCCGACAGACTTGGCCTCCCCCTCTTCTCTCGCGTCATTCACGATTTCGAGCCCCTCCGTGAGGTCCCGGACCATCTCATCGCAGAAGCCCGCCTCCAATCTCCTCTTGATGCGGGTTTCGTCCACTTCGACGGCCAGACAGGCGCCGCCGTTCATCTTGACTGCCAGAGGTTGCGCACCCCCCATTCCGCCAAGGCCACCTGTCAGGACGGACCTTCCACGCAACGACCCGCCAAAATTCTCCCGCGCACACGCGGCGAACGTCTCATACGTACCCTGAATGATGCCCTGAGTGCCTATGTATGCCCATCCGCCAGCGGTCATTTGACCGTACATCATGAGTCCCAGGTCCTCGAGCTCGTAGAACTTCTCCCAGTTCGACCATCTTGGCACGAGATTCGCGTTCGCGATTAGGACGCGGGGAGAGTCCTCGGTCGTCCGGAATACGCCCACTGCCTTGCCAGACTGGACGAGGAGGGTCTCGTCGCTCTCCAGTTGCCTAAGAGCCTCGACTATCCCGTGATAACAGTCCCAGTTCCTTGCGGCCCTTCCCGTTCCACCGTAGATAATGAGTTCATCGGGCTTCTCAGCATTCTCGAGGTTGTTCTGCAACATTCTGAGAATGGCTTCTTGTCGCCAACCTTTGCATTCCAGCTTGTCCCCTCGATTGGCTGTTATTCTCATCCTATCACTGATTCGTAATCGGAAACAGGAATAAGTCATTATTGGAACGACATCCTCCAATGGACGACGTCCAAGGTGGACTGGAGCAGGGCATCCGCGCTCTCGAGGGCTGAGCGAACCTCGTCCTCCATCTCTTTCCTCAAGTCCTCGTCCTCGACCGAGGCCATATTGACTCTCACGTTCAGGTAGCCTCCGTGGAGACCGGCATGAGCCATTAGTGCCGCGACACCGGCATCCGTGCAAGCGCTCCTTGAGCCCTTCGCGGCCAGGTTCCTGGCAATCTCGAGGACCTCCAGAGAGATCCTCACGATCTCAAGAGGAGGTTTCGCGGCCCCGATGAGAGCGTCCTGCACGGCTTCTCTTCTGCTCCGCTTCTCTTCATCCGTTCCCTTCGGCAGTGAGAATGAATCCAGGACAGCCTGATAGGCCTGCGCATCCTCTTCGATCAGACGCATCAACCTCCCTCTCAGTTCGGATGACCTGTCAAAGGCGTCTTGCACCGCATTCCTGACATCCTCGCTCTCTTCCTTCTTGATGGAAATGCCAGACACCATCTCCGCCAGAGCGCAGCCAAGCGACGAGGCCAGGGCAGAGACACTTCCTCCGCCGGGCGTTGGAGAATCGGAAGCCACCCGCTCAATGAACTCATCTTGGTGAGACATGACTACTCCCGCAATCTGTTCTCAATGATTTGATTCTTGTCGAAGTCTTGGAGCTTCAGATAGAACACGGCTGGATCCATGAGAGCCTCCTGAGGAACGAGACCCACGACCTCGCTGGAAACGACCTCGACTCCGAGCTTGTCGCACTCCCCCCTTATGGCCTCCATGACCTTGTGGACAGGCGTGCTTCGGAAATTCACGAGATTCATCGACACTTGGGCCATGTCTCTCTCTTCGATATAGAAGCCCAGAGCTCTCACGAACTTCAGTCCCCCGCTGCTCTCTCTTATTGCCCTCGCTATCTTCTGAGCTATTCCCTTCTTGTTCGTGTCGAGGTACACGTTGTACGCGATCAGGAACTCCCTGGCGCCCACAACTGTCGCACCAGCGGTCGGATGCAGCTCGGATGGGCCGTAGTCCGGTCCCCTTTCCGGGTCCGATCGTATTGCCTCCCTGAGACCCTCGTACTCTCCCCGCCTGATGAAGGCCAGGTTCTTCCTTTCGGGCGTCGTGGCCGCATGCTCGTACAGGTAGACAGGGATCTTCAGCTCCTCTGCTATCCTACTTCCGAGCTCCTTCGCGAGCCCGATGCATTCATCCATAGTGACTCCAGAGATTGGGACGAAGGGAACCACATCAGTCGCACCGATTCTAGGGTGCTCGCCCTCGTGTGCCCTCATGTCTATGAGCTCCGATGCTTTCCTGACGGCATTGAATGCGGCATCTCTGCATCCCTCTGGGTTTCCGACGAAGGTTATCACCGACCGGTTGTGACTGGCGTCCATCTCCACATCGAAGACCTTGATTCCGTCTTCCTTCCTTATCTCGTCGGCAATGGATGTGACCATACCCTCGTCTCTGCCCTCGCTGAAGTTGGGAACGCATTCCACGATCCTGTCCACGGCAATCCCATAGAAAAAGCCCCAGACTTTATTTAAGGGTTTAGCGCAAGAGCCATTCGATCTCCTTGAGGAAATACTCGAACTCATGCTCGCTCTTTGCCTTGTTGTTCGCCATGTAGACGAGTCTCCTGAGACCCTTGGATGCTCGTTTCATCTTCTTGATCTTGAGATTGAGCGACTGGATCCTCTTCTTGTGGCGAATGAACGGTTTGTACGAGATGAAGGGTAAAGCCCCTTCTTTGGAAGAGCTTCTCTGTCTCTCCCTGACGACCTTGTGAATGTTCGCTGCCGCCTCGAGGTACTCCTTCAAGTCCTTTGGCTCTAGACCCTGCTCAATGGCATTTCTGCCGGCGTACATCATCTTTCGAAGCACGACCTTGATTTCCTCGTCGACAAGGATCCCCATCCTTTCAATGTCAGCCCTGACGTTTTTCACGTGGGCTCGAAGCTTCGAAACGCTACTTTCCCCCATCACAAAGTCGCCATTGTATAATCGTGGTTCAGGGTATTTAAGGGATACGATTCCCAAAAGGTTATCAAAAATGATAACAGCGCTGATAGGTTCTTAAACGGTCGGTGAGTGAATGACCGGGAAGTCCATGAATCAATTGAAAGGCGAGAGCCTGTTGTTGGTAAAGGTGAAACCTGGCGAGGTTCACAAAGCGGTCCGAGACCTCAGGAGAAACGAGGAGATCACGGAGGTGAACGCTGTTCTTGGTCCATACGACATCGTTGCGAGCGGGTCCTTTGAGGACCATCGGAGCTTGAGGAACTTTGCTGAGCTTGTCGAATCCAAGCCATTCTGTCAGAGCTGCAATGCGCGGCCCGCCCTTGAATTCTGGGAGAGGGAGACCGAGAATCCTTCGCAGGGGCTTGGCTGGACTCTCATCAAGAGCAGCAATCCTTCAGGTACTCTCAAGGAACTGAGAAAACTGGAGAACATCCGAAAGCTCATATGGACGGCGGGGGAGTACAACATCATCGCCAATTTCTCAGTCGGAAGTCAGCACGAATGGAACTCGACCGTGTTCAAGAGAATTCAGTCCGCAACTGGGATTCGGGACACCCTCACTCTTCCAAGCCTTCCAGACTGATGCGGTAGACTCCCCAATGGGTTCTGGTTTGGAGGGCCTCGAGGACCCTTATGAAAATTCTTTAATATGGTCCCCTTCTTATCACTGGAGAACGTCCGCCAGCTGTCGGCAACACTGGTTCGCGTCTTCAATGGGGAGGAAGAGCTGTGAGTGAAGTGGTTTGGAGGCCTACAAGCGATTATGTGGATGGCTCCAACATAAAGAGATTCATGGACAAGCACGGAATCCGAGACTATGATGAGCTGATAGATCGCAGTTCCTCCGATATCGCTTGGTTCTGGGATGCCGTGGTGAAGGATCTCAATATCGAGTTCCTTGAACCCTATACGAAGGTGGTCGACCAAAGCGAGGGCATCGAATGGGCCAAGTGGTTTGTCGACGGAAAGACGAACATCGTCCACAACTGTCTGGATAGGCACGCGAGGTCCGGGAAAAAGGACAAGGTCGCCGTTGTGTGGGAGGGGGAGGACGGTGAGGTTCGTAGGATGACCTACGGGGAGATGTACTCCCAGGTCAACCAACTGGCGAACGCATTGAAAGGGATGGGAATCGGGAAGGGCGATACGGTTGGGATATACATGCCCTTCGTTCCCGAAATCCTCGCTGTCCTCTATGCGGCCCAGAAGATTGGAGCGATATGCATACCCATCTTCTCTGGATTCGGCTCCTCCGCTCTCGCTTCGAGGCTGGAGAACGCTGAGTCCAAGATCCTGTTCACCGCTGACGGTTCATATCGGCGCGGGAAGCACGTTCACATAAAGAGACAGGCGGACGAGGCCGCGAGGAAGGTCCCGAGCCTCCAGAGGGTCGTCGTCCTACCGCGGCTGGGAATCGACGTGGATTGGAATGAGGGCTTCGACGTCTGGTGGGATGACGTCATCAAAGGCCAGTCCGACGAGTGCGAGACCGAGATGCTGGATTCCGAGGATTATTCCTTCATCATCTATACATCTGGAACAACGGGAAAGCCCAAAGGTTCCGTCCACACTCACGGGGGATGTCTTGCACAGATGTGCAAGGAGATTGCGTACTACTTCGACCTCAAGGACGATGACCTCTTCTTCTGGCTGACAGACATCGGTTGGATGATGGGTCCTTGGATGATAGTCGGAGTGATGAATTTCGGCGGGTCCATCTTCATGTTCGAGGGCGCACCCAACTACCCTGAGCCCGATCGGTTGTGGGACATGATCGAGCGGCACAGAATCACCACGTTCGGGATTTCCCCGACCGCAATCAGGATGTTCATGAGATTCGGTGACGAATGGGTGGAGAAGCACGACCTCAGCAGCCTCAGGATTCTTGGCTCGACGGGTGAACCTTGGGACCCTGAATCATGGACTTGGTTCTTTGAGAAGGTGGGGAAGAGCAGACTTCCCATCATCAACATCTCTGGTGGAACGGAGATCGTGGGCTGTTTTCTCTCTCCCCTGCCCATCACTGAGCTCAAACCGTGCACTCTCCGTGGTCCAGGTCTCGGTATGGGAACGGACGTGTTCGACGACCGTGGCGAGCCCGTGAGAGGGAGGATGGGGCATCTCGTCGCAAAGAATCCAGCACCCTCCATGACCAAGGGATTCTGGAATGACCCAGAGAGATACATTCAGACCTATTGGTCCTTGTGGGACGACATCTGGTACCACGGGGACTGGGCGAGCATCGATGAGGACGGGTTCTGGTATCTTCACGGTCGTTCCGACGACGTCATAAAGGTCGCAGGGAGAAGAGTCGGTCCGTCCGAGGTCGAATCCACTCTCATAGAGCACGGGGCCGTTTCCGAAGCTGCGGCCATCGGAGCCCCCCACGAAATCAAGGGGGAGAAGGTCGTCACGTTCGTAGTGCTCCAACCAGGTTTCGAACCAGGAGACGAGCTAAGAGAGGACCTTCGCAACCATGTCGCCGGAATTCTCGGGAAGGTCCTCCGACCCGATGAGCTGCACTTCGTGAGGGACCTTCCAAAAACGAGATCGGCGAAGATAGTCAGGCGTGTCATTAGGGCGAAGTTCCTGGGTGAGGATCTCGGCGATCTGTCATCCATTGAGAATCCCGACGCCATCGATGAGGTCTCTAGGCCCCTCTAGGCTTGTTCGATCACTACCAAGACGTCGCGCACATCGACGAGGTCCCCTGGCTTGACCTTTATCTCTCTGACAATGCCTTCCAGCGGTGAGGATACCTCATTCTGCATCTTCATGGCTTCCAGTATCAAGAGAGGGCTTCCCACTCGCAAGATCGCACCCTTCTTTACTGAGACCGAGACGATCCTCCCTGGCATGGGCGGGTGGACCGCTCCTCGTTTCTCCTCTGCAACTCTCGAAGGCACCTCGCGGGATTCTTCGGATTCCACTGGCGGAGGACCCGTTTCTGAGACGAAATCCACGTCCCATACTGAGACCCTTCTCGGTGCTCCGTTCACCTTGAGAACGTCTCCCTCTCTGACGATCGAGAATCCCCTCCCAGCGACCTTGACCTGGAAACCCTTCTTCGTCTTCCTGACTTTGGGGGTGAGCTTTTCCCCTTCCATGGTCACCGTCAGCTCGGGGAGCTTGCTGACGACCACGTCATAGAACTTGCCGTCGAGTTCAAAACTGAATCTCATCTGCGTTCAACCTCTTTCTGAGTTGCTCCAGTCTCCCGGCCCTTGCCCATGGAGAGAGCCTCCAAAATTCGGTGACATTCAGCATCCTTTGCGAGAAATATCTCACCTCTCCAGGCAGCTCGAAGAGGAATGCTGCCACAGCTGCGGCTGTCAGCCTCTCATCCAGAGCCTTCTTCTCTCCCTCGGTCCTGAGTCGCTCGATGATTCCGCTCTCTTCAACGAGGCCCGTATCGGTATCCCCTTTCTCGAACCTCTCATTTCCCAGTAGTTCTAGATGGAACGGGATGTTGGTCTGAATGCCCCCAATTTTCACCTCCGCCAAGGCGTGTCGCATTCTCCTGATTGCGGCACCTCTTGAGTCCGCCCAGACGACGACCTTGGCAAAGAGGGGGTCATAGTACGTGGGCACATTGGAACCAGCCTCCACGCCTGAGTCCACTCGGACACCTATGGAGCTGGGTACGCTGTAGGATTCGATCTTCCCTGGAGAGGGCATGAAGTTCTCGTACGGATTCTCCGCGTTTATCCTGCACTCGATTGACCAGCCTCT
>JBHIBK010000095.1:0-6663 GCA_046759065.1 Thermoplasmata archaeon
TTCTCGAGGCCTTCTTGTCGTCCTCGGCATTGGCCCGCTCAATGAAGTCGGGGTACATCTTCACGGCCTCATGTCTCTCCCCGCTCACGGCTTCCAAAAGATTCTCCTCCGTGGTCCCGATACCCCCCATCGCCTTCAGGTGATTCAACGCGTGGAAGGTCTCGGATTCAGCGGCAACGCGGAACAGCCTGGCACTCTCCGGATGGCCCTCCTTCTCCGCCTGAAAAGCAAAGGCCAGATATCTCCGGTTCGCCTGTGATTCGCCAGCAAAGGCGGCTTTCAAATTCTCATCGGTTTCGCTCATCTTACCACCACGATTTCCGAGTACACGGAAGAGCAAATACAAGTATCTTTGCTATCATAGACCTGTGGCATCGAGATCATGAGATACCGGGCGTACTTCTCCGTCACCAAGCCAGCAACGGTAGCTTTGCTTCTCTTCACGTCCGTCGCGATGATGCTCACAGCCCATCTCGTGGAGGGAGCGGATCCCGGCCTCTTAATTTGGGTTCTGGCGGTTCTTTCTGTGTATCTCTCCACTTCGGGCACCAACGCGGTCACGTGCTACATAGACAGAGACGTTGACAGGATCATGAGGAGAACCGAACGGCGGCCGATCCCATGTGATTACATCCGCCCGGATGAGCGGGCCGCGATTTTTGGCGTCCTTCTCATCGTCGCCGGCCTGATTCTGGCGGTTCCGGTGGGCCTCCTCTTCCTCGTCATCGGCCTCATTGGGGCCATGGATACCATATTTGTATACAGTTATGGTCTCAAAAGGAGAACGCCTTGGAACATCATACTGGGCGGCTTCGGTGGCGGCCTTCCTGCCCTTGGCGGGTGGGTTGCGGTCACGGGGTCGGTCAGCCTGGTCTCATTGCTGGCATTCTCCCTGGTCGTCGCGTGGATACCGGGCCACATATGGAGCTTAGCACTTCTCTACAAGGACGACTACTCAAACGCGAGGATTCCGATGCTGCCGTTGGTCACTTCGGTGAAGAGGACGCTCAGATGCATAGCATCGACAGTGCTCATCATGTTCGGCATCTCCCTGTCGCTCGCCTTCCTCGGTGACTTCGGGCTCGTGTACACGGCCGTGGCTGTTCTCCTGGGAATCCCGGCCCTCGCCCTGGGCTTCCTCCTTGTCATGAGACCCACCAAGAGATACTCCAGACTGCTATTCAAATTCTCGAGCCCTTACCTATTCCTGCTCTTCCTGGCGATGATAGTCGATGCCCTGATCTAGGGGAACCTCTCCCACTTCAACAGTTCCCTCATGACGTACCTTGCCAGTTTCGGGTTCTCTTTCAATCGTCTCAGGCTGTATGGATACCACTCGCTCCCGAAGGGGACGTAAACCCTCATCTTGTGTCCTCTGGCAACGACTTCTTGGCGGGTCCTTTCCTTCACTCCGAGCAGCATTTGAAACTCGTAGTCCTGAGATCCAAGACCCAGCTTGTCAATCAGCCTCTCCGATCCCTCAATCAGTTCATCGTCATGCGTCGCGATCCCGACATAGGAACCCGCTTCAAACATAATCTCGAGGAGAGCCAGGAAGCTCTCATTGATTCTGTGCATCTGCTGATAGGCGACTTGTGGCGGTTCAACGTATATGCCCTTGCAGATACGGAAGTTGGCGTTCTGGGACGCAAGCGCCCGGACATCTTTCTCCGATCTCCTCAGATAGGACTGAATCGCCACGCCGACGTTTCCATGGTTCTCTCGAAGCCGCTTGTATAACTCCAGCGTATCCGTCGTAGTCGTATGGTCCTCCATATCAATCCTAACGAAGTTGCTGATTCCTTCGGCCTCAGCTACGAGCTCGTTGATGTTCCTGAAGCAGAATTCCCCGTCGATTCTCAGTCCAAGATGTGTCGGCTTGACCGAGATGTTCGCGTCCAGACCATCTTTCTGAATGGCAGCGAGAACCCTCTTGTAGATCGAGACGGCCTCCCTGGATTCCTCCCTTTCCTGGGCGTTCTCCCCCAAGAGGTCCACGGTGGCGCGATTGCCAGTATCCATCATCCGCTTGACGACGGTGACTGCGTCCGGCAAAGAGGACCCGGCAACGTATCTACCCGCCACGCGCTCCATAAGGAACTTGGGAAACATTGGAAGTGATGCGACTATAGCGCCGTCGAAGAAGCTCATACCGTTCCTCCCGCCTCTTTTCCGATAGTGGACATGGACATTAAAAAGCTAATGCACCGCGATGGTGAAGGGCGTCCTCATTCAGTCGTCGTCGATGTCGAAATCTGCGCTACATACGACAGGAAAGCGACAACGGTGTGTTGGGGTCATGGGTTGCCCGCCAAAAACGTTAAGATGGACATGGCTATAGCCCTCAAATGGGGAGCCGAATGAACATCCTAGTCTGTGTGAAGCAGGTTCCAGACACGGCCATAACCATAAAGCTGGATGCAGAACAGAAGAGCATTGACAGGACACAGATAACGTATGTGATGAACCCCTACGAGGAGTACGCAATCGAGGAAGGACTACGGCTTAGAGAGGCCCATGGGGGAGAGGTCACGCTGATAACGATGGGCCCCGACAGGGCCGATGAGGCTCTCAGAACGGGATTGGCCATGGGCGCGGACAGAGGAGTTCATATCAGCGATCCCGCTCTTGAGGGTTCCGATGCGCTCGTGACAGCAAAGGTCCTTGCGGCGACGATCAGAGGGCTGGAGTACGACATCATACTCTGCGGAAAGGTCGCCGTGGATGACAACACTGGGCAGGTCGGCCCGGCCCTCGCCGAACTGCTTGGCATTCCGAACGTGTCAGGGGTGACGACCCTTGAAGTGGATGAGGCCTCAAGGAAGGCGACCGCCACCAGGGAGATTGAAGGGGGATCCATGCGCGTCGAGGTCCCCATGCCGGCTGTCATCACGGCCGAGAAGGATTTGAACACCCCGAGGTACCCCTCGCTCCCAGGGATAATGAAGGCGAAGACGAAGCCTGTAGACAAGAAGGACCTGGCATCCTTGGGCTTTGACAACGCGTCCGTAGGTCTGGCGGGCTCCAAGATACAGCCCCTTGGCATGTCCCTCCCACCGGTGAGGGAAGCGGGACGGATAATCGAGGGCGGCCCCGAACAAGCGGCCAAAGAGCTGGCACGCCTCCTGCATGCGGAGGTAAAGATATTCTAGGGGGCATCATGATGAAGAACGTCTGGGTCCTGGCTGAACATGCTGACGGCAAACTCAAGCGGGTCACGTTCGAACTCCTCACAAAGGGCAGGGAGATATGTAGTGGGACAGATGGTGTGCTCAGCGCCGTCCTTGTAGGATCTGGAGTGGAGGGGATGGCCCCCGACCTGCAGAAGTGGGCGGGAAAGGTTTGGGTTGTGGACAACCCCTCTTTAGGGGACTACACCCCGGATGCCTATGCGAAGGCCATAACGACGCTCTTCGAAAGGGAGAGGCCCACCATGATGCTGTTGGCTGCATCGAGCAATGGAAGGGACCTTGCTCCGAAGCTCGCGGCCCGCTTCGATGGTGCTCTAGCATCTTCATGCACAGATGTCGTCTTGGACGGCGGCCGCCTTGTCGCGGTCCGCCCGGTCCTGGGCGAGAAGGCCTTCGTCAGAATCGGATTCAAGAGTCCTCTCCGGATACTGAGCATCAGACCTAACGTGGTTCCGGTGGTCGAGCCAGAGAATCCCGCCGGCGGGACGGTTGAGAAGGTGGTCATCTCGCTCGAGGAGAGCGATTTGCGAGCCAAGGTGCTCGAAGTGACAAAGGCGGCGGGGAAGGTGGAGCTCACAGAGGCGAACATCATCGTCTCTGGCGGAAGAGGCATGGGGGGCCCTGAGAACTTCAGGATTCTCGAGGAGCTGGCTGATGTAATGGGCGGGGCGGTGGGTGCCTCCCGCTCGGCGGTCGACGCAGGATGGAGGCCACACTCCGATCAGGTCGGACAGACAGGGAAGGTCGTCAATCCAACGCTATACTTGGCTTGCGGGATATCTGGCGCGATTCAGCACTTGGCGGGAATGAAGTCCTCCAGATGGATAGTCGCCATTAACAAGGACCCAGAGGCTCCTATATTCAAGATCGCCGACTTCGGCATAGTTGCAAATCTCTTTGATGTCGTTCCCAAACTGACAGAAGAAATCAGAGCGATAAAGGACGATTAGACCTCCCTGGCGAGTGGTGACGGAATGGAGACGGTGATGAAGGATCTCTACCCAGTGATGTGGATAGCGGCGGCAATCACGGCTGCCGTCTTCCTCTATGGGATTTACAGGAAATGGAGGCTCATCAGGCTTGGGAGAAGGGAAGACCGCCCCAGTGCATGGGGAGCCCGCTTGAAATCCCTTCTGTCCTTCGGACTCATCCAGAGAGGCACACTAAGAGAAGCTTATTCAGGTGTGTTCCACTCCTTCATATTCTGGGGTTTCATCGTCCTCGCTATAGGGACGACTGTCGTGTTCATTCAGGAGGATTTCCTCGTCCGCGTCCTCGTCGACGAGCTGTTCCTCTACGGCGCTCTCGCGCTCGACATCATGGGCGTTGTTGCCATCTTGGGCATCCTGATGGCGCTCTTCAGGAGGTACGTCACGAAGCCGACGAGACTCGACAACAGAAGAGAGGACGCTGTGGTTCTGATAGCTCTTCTCCTAATCCTTCTCACGGGTTACTTCGTGCAGAGTCTGAGAATCGCCTCTGATGACAACGTGGGCCCCCTTTGCAGGACGACATCGGAATTCACGGGCGATGCCATTCTGGATAGGTGCCAGGATCCCTTCTATTCCCCCGTCGGCCATGCCTTCGCCGGCTTCTTTCTTGCGATTGGAATCTCAGGAAATCTTGCATACCAGATATGGTTCGGTATGTGGTGGATTCACCTCGCGCTGGCGTTCGCCACGATAGCTTACATACCATATTCCAAACTCTTCCACATGATTGCCTCCCCTTTGAATGCCTTTTGGAAGAACATGAGGCCGTACGGAGAGATACCGCCGATTGACGTGGAGGCCACGGAGACCTTCGGTGTGTCGAGGATAGAGGACTTCACCAGAAAGCAACTTCTCGATCTGTACGCCTGCACCAGATGCGGCAGATGTCAGGATGCGTGTCCCGCCTTCACAACGGACAAACCGCTTAGCCCGAAGAAGGTGCTTCAGGATTTGAAAACGCACCTCGACGAGGTTGGACCGGAGCTGGTTGGAATGGAAGAAGAGAAGAGGAATGATATGGAAAGGCAGCCCATTCCAGGCGGGGTCGTGAAGGATGATGAGATATGGTCCTGCACCACCTGCAGGGCCTGTCACGAGGTGTGCCCCGTTCTGGAAGAGGTCCTTGACAAAATCGTGGACATGAGGAGGAGTCTTGTCCTCATGGAAAGCAGATTCCCTCAGGAGCTGATGCAGTTCTTCCAGAACATGGAAAGGAACTCCAACCCATGGCCCCTTGGATGGGACACAAGGGCGGACTGGGCGAAGGAACTCGAACTGGGAGCGATGGCAAATTCCCCAACAGACACTCTGCTCTGGATCGGCTGTATGGGCTCTTTCGATGACAGGAACAAGAGGGTGAGTGTTGCGGTGGCCAAGATCCTTCGTGAGGCGGGCGTCAAGTTCTCCATACTCGGAACGGAAGAGAAATGCTGCGGGGAAACGCTCCGGAGGACAGGGAACGAGTATCAGGCTCAGATGCTGGTGAAGGAGAATGTTGAGGTTTTCAAGAAGTACGGTGTGAAGAGGATAGTGACCCTGTGCCCCCACTGCTTCAACACCTTCAAGAACGAGTATCCGCAATTTGGAGGGAAGTATGAGGTCTGGCATCACACGGAGTTCATAGACAAGCTGATTCACGACGGCGAGATTGGCTTGAAGAAGACACTTGATGGAAGTCTTGCATACCACGACTCGTGCTACCTGGGTCGCCACAACAGCATTTACGATTCACCGAGACACATCCTGAAACACATCTCAAAGCGCAATCCATCGGAATTTGAGCGGGCGAGGAATAACTCCTTCTGCTGCGGTGCTGGCGGCGGGAGGATGTGGATGGAGGAGAGCATAGGACCAAGAATAAACGAGGAGCGAACTCAGGAAGCTCTGGATTCGGGGCTCTCCCTTATCGCAACCGCCTGTCCGTACTGCCTGACGATGTTCGAGGACGGCCTCAAGGCCAAAAACGCAATTGAAGGTGTAATCGTGAGGGACATTGCGGAGCTTGTTTCCGAGAACTTGGGTCTATAGCAGCCCCCTGAGCTTCATCACTTCAACGACCCTCTGGACGGCCACCATGTACGCGGCCGTTCGCATATGAACCCCGTGCTTCTGGTGCGCCTCGTACACATCGTGGAAGGCCTTCGTCATTATCTTGTCCAACTTCTGATGGACCTCGTCCTCCTCCCAATAATAGTTCATCGCGTTCTGAACGCCCTCGAAGTAGCTGACGGTGACACCTCCCGCATTGCAGAGGAAGTCGGGGACCACGAAGACCCCGTTCTCGAAAAGAATGTCATCAGCGTCAGGCGTGGTGGGTCCGTTGGCCGCTTCGGACACTATCTTGGCTCTTAGGTTGCCCGCATTCCTCTTTGTGATAACGTTCTCAAGTGCTGCTGGCATCAGCACATCGACATCCATCTCGAGGAGGTCCTCGTTGCCGATTTCCTCGGCTCCCTCGAACCCCCCAACCATTCCGGTGG
>JBHIBK010000096.1:0-6631 GCA_046759065.1 Thermoplasmata archaeon
ATTGGGGCTGAGGATTTACGGACAGATCTCCTGGGAGGAGGTTCTCCGGATGATCGTGACGGACTACGGGGTTGTTCTCATCGTGAAGCCGGGAACGCGCATCAGCGCGTCTTATGAATGGAAGTACGAAACCCACCTCAACGCCACTGTGGGTTCCGACTCCCGTGTTGAGGTGGGCGTCCGCTATCCCAGGCAGCTCTTTCAGTTGAAGGCGTTCCTGAGGATCGCGGACATGCTCGGAATCCCGATACAGTACTCGGGAACGGGAGCGAAGAGATGGCACCAGTTCCACTCGGTCTTCCGCTTCGAGGACTCGCCCGTTGAGGCTGGTTTCCTGGATTCGAGCGGGGAGCCTGTTCTAATGGACGGAGAGTGCGTCATCCGATCGTTCAGCGCGATGGGATTCGTCTACTGGCCGCGGAAGACGGGCGGGTCGCGTTGGAGGAATCACGAGTTCCTTCCTCCTGATTGGTTCGATGTCCTTGAGACCTCCCAGAGGGTGATCATGACTAGAGCGCGCTCGGAGAAGGATGCACGATACCGGGCTTTCGGGAGCGAGAGCCGCATCTATCTGTCCTTCGACAAGAGGAGGCTGAGGTTGAGGAGGAAGGACGGGGAAATTAGGCTCAAGTTGCACCAGGACAAGAGAAACAGAGTAATCGCCCGCCTCGTGAGAAACCCGACGCCGAAGGATGTGGAGAGGCACGAGAAGAGGCAGGAAGGACTACAGCTTTGGCAGGACAAGGTGTTCAAGAAGTTCAGACAGCCTGTGGGAGCGACGAAGGACTTCTCCAAGATTCCGTTTGAGGGCCTGACAGGCAATCCTTTTTAGCGGGAACGCGATTCTCCGCAACATGGACTTGGAGAAAGTACAGATCGAGAAACCTGAGGATGCGAATCTCATCCTTGGACAGACGCACTTCATCAAGACCGTGGAGGACATCTACGAAGCCGTTGTGACCTCAGTGCCCGGGGTCAAGTTCGGTGTTGCATTTTGCGAGGCCTCCGCGGACCGCCTTGTACGGTCGGATGGAACTGATGAGGAACTTCGCGAACTGGCGGTCAAGAACGCCGAGAGAATCGGAGCCGGTCACACATTCATCCTGTTCGTGAGGGGAGCCTTTCCGATCAACATCCTACCTCGGATCAAGAGCGTGCCGGAGGTCTGCTGCATCTTCGCGGCGACTGCAAACCCCCTGCAGGTCATAGTGGCCAAAACCAAGCAGGGAAGGGGGATTGTGGGAGTAATCGACGGAGAGAGCCCCTTGGGTGTGGAGACCGAGGAGGACATCAAGGAAAGGAAGGAGTTCCTGAGAAAGATTGCGTACAAGCGGTGAGCTTGGCGGGAGTTCTGGGACCGCGAGCTAGGCCCTGAACGCTGAACGAGAAGGATGTGTTCCCGCCCAAAACTGCAAGGAACTGCCAAAACAAATGCCCGTTGGCTTCCCAGAACTCAAAGTTTGGTGAGAATGTTCGAAATAATGTCAATTTTTCGCAAGCAATCCTTTTATAGTCGAACATCCGTTTTATATCGATTATGGAATCGGACGAGGGGAGGACTTTTTGTCCGGAGTGTCAATGTGAGAGATTCATCAGGGACTATGAGCGTGCGGAGGTTGTCTGCGGGGACTGCGGCCTCGTCCTGTCGGATTCCATCATAGACGAAGGTCCCGAATGGAGGGCCTTCGATTCCGATCAGAGGGAGTCCCGTGAGAGGACTGGACCGCCAATGAGCATAATGTCCCACGACTACGGGCTTTCCACACAGATTGGGTGGCGGAATCAGGACGCATACGGCAAGGCCATCCCGCACAAGTCCAGATCGCAGATCTACAGACTTAGAAAGTGGCAGCACCGGATCAGGACATCGAAAGCGGGTGAGAGAAGCCTGGCCCAGGGTCTCACCGAGATAAATACGATGGCCTCAAAGATGGGTCTACCGAGGCACGTCAGGGAAACCGCGGCAGTCTTCTACCGGAAGGCGTCCTCGAAGAACCTCGTGAGGGGGCGGAGCATAGATGAGGTCGTCGCAGCGACGCTCTACGCAGCCTGCAGGAAGTGCCAGGTTCCCCGGACACTGGACGAGATGGCCCACGAGGCGAGGGTGGACAGGAAGAGCATCGGCAGGACGTATAGAACCATCGCCAGGGAGCTCAACTTGAAGCTGATGCCGCAGAGCCCTGGGGACTACATACCGCGTTTCTGCAACAGGCTCAGGCTGGGCATGGACGTTCAGAGAAAGAGCAAGGAGATCCTTGAGGAAGTGGAGCAGGCCGAGCTTGCATCGGGAGTGGCGCCCTCAGGAGTCGCCGCGGCGGTGATCTACATATCCTCAGCGATGTGCGGTCAGCCTTGCACCCAGAAGGACGTGGCAGAGGTCTCGGGAGTCACAGAAGTGACGATCAGGAACAGGTACAAGAGGATTATCCAAAGCCTCGACCTGAGACTGAAGAGCTAGCTGGCAAAACGTTTTATGCAGATTCTCATATCCGACTCCGGGTGCTCTGATGCCCGAGGAAGCCGAACAGACCGTTTCAGACGGTGACCTAGTGTATGTTGACTACGATGTCTGGATTGTACATGCTGGCGGTAAGGAAGACCTCTTCGAAACGACGAGCAAGGAGCTCGCGGAAGAGCATGATAGGTTCGATGAGAAGAGGATCTATGCGTCCCAGCCGCTCGTTGTAGGGAAGGGCAGGATATTCCCTGGATGGGAGGATTCCCTTAGGAAGGCCAAGGTCGGCGTCAAGACAACGGTGGAGATACCTCCCGAGGAAGGAGCGGGAGAGAGGGACCCCAGGCTGGTCGAGCTGCATTCCATAAGGGAGTTCCTGAGAAAGGAGATAGCCCCCGAGGTCGGGAAGGAAGTCATCCTTGGGAAGAAGAAGGGCACCATCACGGCCGTCACGGCCGGGCGCGTTCGGGTGGATTTCAACAACCCTCTCGCAGGAAGGACCCTCAAGTATGACTACACTGTCACGAAGAAAGCCGAGTCCGTCGAGGACAAGATGAAGGGGATCATTGAAATGGACTATGGCGATCCCGAGGAGTTCGAGGTGAAGGTCGTCGGCCAGGATGCGATCATAAAGCTTCCCGATGTCTGCAAGTACGACGAGCTGTGGTTCGTTTCCAAGTACAGGGTGGTCAGCGACCTGAGGGACATCGCCGGGGTAGATGCAGTTCGTTTTGTCGAGGAATACCTGAAGAAGGAGATTGAGGAAGAGGCCGAGGAAGAGGCTCCTGAGCCTGAGGAAGAACCTGAAGAGGAGCCGACCGAGGAGGCCGTGCCCTCTGAAGAAAGGGTTCCAGAAGAGCTTCCTCCTGAAGAGGTTCTTGAACCCGAGGAAGAATAGAACCGCTCGACAGGGTTTTATAACTTCGAGCCTTTTGCGTAACTAGGACGTGTGGCCTAGCATGGATATGGCACCAGCCTCCTAAGCTGGCAGTCGGGGGTTCAAATCCCCCCACGTCCGTTGATACTCTTCGAGCACGCAAGGATTTCTCTCAGGCGCTTGTGACTTTCAGAAGCTTCTCCGCCGCCGAGTGTGGATCGATCTCTTTCCTGGCGATCATTTGAACCAGACTGCCGAACTCCCTGAGAAGTTCAGGACTCTCCGATATCTTCAGGAACAGATGATGGGAAAGCGCGACGCGGAGCTCATCCTTGGCCCGCTCAACCCGCTCCTCTTCGAGCCTTCCGCTTTTCTGAAGGAATTCATAGTGCTCCTCCACCAGGTCCGCCAGCTCTGAGATTCCCTTTTCGTCCGTTGCCACGGTGAGTTGAATCCTGGGTTTCCATCCGCTCGGCTTTTCCGTCTCCATCACCAAGCTGAGATTGGCCAACGTTGCATCGACGCCGTCAAGGTCCGCCTTGTTTATCACGAAGATATCACCGATCTCGAGGATGCCAGCCTTCATGGCCTGTATGTCGTCTCCGAGACCAGGCATCTCAACGACCATCGAGGTGTGCACGATCTTGGATATCTCCACTTCGGACTGCCCAGCGCCGGCAGTCTCCGCGAAGATCTTCTGCATTCCCATTGCATCCAGAACCTTGATGACATCGGCTGTGGACCTCGATGTCCCGCCCGAGTGGCCTCGGGTACCCATGCTTCTGATGAAGACGCCCTCATCGAGGGTCAAGTTCCCCATCCTTATCCTGTCCCCTAGCAGTGCACCGCCAGTGTAGGGGGATGTGGGATCGATTGCGATTATCCCCACCTTCTTGTCTCTCTTCCTGAACTCCTTGGCGAGAGCGAAGATGAGTGTGCTCTTCCCGGTTCCGGTCGGACCCGTGATTCCGATGATATGGGCGTTTCCAGTGTGGGGATAGATCGCGCCAAGTATCTCGGAGGCCCTTCTGTCACTGTCCTCAAGAAGCGATATCGCCTTCGCCGCGGCCCTCTTGTCACCCTTCAGGATGCGGTCGACTATCTCCATTCACTTCCTCGCGATTCTCTTGTGGAACTCCACAATCTCTTGGAGCGGGGTCCCCGGACCGAAGACCGCAGCTATTCCCATCTTCCTGAGCTTGGGAACGTCCTCGTCTGGTATTATCCCACCGCAAGTGACGACGATGTCCTCGATTCCCTTCTCGTTCAGGATGTCCATGACCCTCTTGAAGAGTGTCATGTGAGCGCCAGACAGACAGCTGAGCCCGATGGCGTCCACGTCCTCTTGAATGGAAGCCTCCACGATCTGCTCAGGCGTCTGATGGAGACCGGTGTAGATCACTTCCACGCCGGCATCCCTCAGCGCGCGGGCCACGACCTTGGCTCCCCTATCATGGCCATCCAGTCCGGGCCTTGCCACCAAAACTCTCAGCTTCGCCATTGAAATACCTCAATAGACAATCGGTTCCTTGTACTCTCCGAACACCTCTCTGAAGACTCCGCACGTCTCTCCCAGTGTGGCGTATGACCTCACGCAGTCCAGTACAAAGGGCATCACGTTCTCTTCGCCCTCTGCTGCCTTTTTCAGTCTGTCGAGATTCTCCTCGACCTTCTTCTGGTCCCTCTCCCTTCTGGTCTTGCTGAGCCTCTCCAGATGCTTCCTTTCGCCCTCCGGGTCCATGTCGACGAGCGCGATTTCCATCGGCTCCTCCTCCACGTACTCGTTCACGCCCACGATGATCCTCTCCTTCTCATCCGTCTCCTTCTGGTACCGATATGCCGCGCGGGCAATCTCCTTCTGGAAGAACCCCTTCTCTATCGCGGGTATCACGCCTCCCAGCGCCTCGATCTTGTCGAAGTACTCGTAGGCCTCTTCCTCCATTCTATCGGTGAGATACTCGAGGGAATAGGAACCGCCAAGCGGGTCGACCGTGTTTGTGATGCCGCTCTCGTGGGCGATGATCTGCTGCGTTCTCAGTGCGATCTTGACGGCTTTGGCGGATGGGACGGCAAAGGCCTCGTCCATCGAGTTCGTGTGGAGCGACTGAGTCCCGCCGAGCACCGCCGCAAGGGCCTGAATGGCGACCCTGACTATGTTGTTCTCCGGCTGTTGTGCTGTCAGCGAGCACCCTGCCGTCTGCGTGTGAAACCTCATCCACCAGGACCTCGGTTTCTCAGCACCGAACGTTTCCTTCAGCTCCCTCGCCCAAATCCTCCTCGCGGCCCTGTATTTGGCTATCTCCTCGAAGAGGTCGTTGTGGGCATTGAAGAAGAATGAGAGACGAGGAGCGAACTTGTCCACGTCCAGCCCCCTTTCCGTCGCTGCCCGGACATACTCGAATCCATCCGCGAGAGTGAAGGCGAGCTCCTGTGCCGCCGTCGAACCTGCCTCTCGAATGTGATAGCCGCTAATGGAGATCGTGTTCCAGAGCGGGACCTCTTGGGAACCGAACTCGAACGTGTCCACGATGAGCCTCATGGATGGTTCGGGCGGGAAGATGTAGGACTTCTGGGCGATGTATTCCTTCAAGATGTCGTTCTGTATGGTCCCCCTTATCTTCGCGGACGGAACGCCCTGCCTTTCCGCCACCGCGATGTACATCCCCCATATGACGGAAGCGGGCCCGTTTATCGTCATGCTCGTGCTTATATCGTCCAGAGGAATCCCGCCAAAGAGGATCTCCATGTCCTTCAGAGAACTGATCGCGACACCGCACTTCCCGAACTCCCCCTCGGCCATGTGGTGGTCGGTATCATATCCGTAGAGCGTAGGAAAATCGAAGGCGACGCTCAGACCGGTCTCGCCATGCTCGAGCAGGTACTTGTACCTCCGGTTCGTCTCCTCCGCCGTGCCGAAACCCGAGAACATCCGCATCGTCCAGAACCTGCTTCTGTAGAGCGTGGGATGAACCCCCCGCGTGAAGGGGTAGTCCCCGGGCAGCCCGAGCTTATCCACATAATCGAAATCTGGAAGATCATCGGGAGTGTAGAGCCGGTCGATCGGAGCGCTCGAGGTCGTGACGAAGACCTTCTTTCTCTCAGGGAGGTCATCGAGCGATTTCTTCAGTGTAGTGCCCTCCCATTCCTCTTTTCTCTTCCTGATGTTCCTGATCTCATCCCCTTCGAGCATCGACTAGCTCCTTGCCATTCATGAAAAGAGAAGTCTGCTTATCTAATTTGCGGGGAACTAGGACACATAAATAGGTGGGCGCCGATTCACCGTTCCAATGACCGAGTAC
>JBHIBK010000097.1:0-6620 GCA_046759065.1 Thermoplasmata archaeon
GGCGTGGAAGATTCTCAAAGGAGAGGATAAAGAGAGCCATGGCTTGGGACGTGTGGAACCCCTGGGCCGCCTACTTGGAGCTTCAGATGACCCATCCCCTACCCGCCAAGAGAATCATCGCCCTCGGGAAGAAGTCCAGGGATATGGGCCAGCCTCCCTTCATCGAGTTCGATCTCAAGAAGCCCGAGAGCTACTGGGACGACTTCTTTAGAGACGTTTTTGCCAGGGGCGGTTGGCTCTTCGCATTTCCAGTGGCCTTCCTCGTTTGGTGGTTCCTTGGCAACTTCCTTCTTGCCCTAGCATCGTTTCTCGTTTTCGCAGGACTTGCCTTGACGGCGTACCTGAGGTTCTACCGCTATCCGAAGAGATTCACGCCATCCAAGGTCGTCGATCTCGTTCAGAATCCAAAAGCGAGCCCGGTCAGGGGAATTGGCGCGAAGTTGAGCGGAAAGGTCATAGGCCGGGGGCAGCCAGGCCTTTTCTATTCTGAGGATTTGAAGATTGATGATGGCACGGGACTCCTCCTCCTCGACTACCGCAGCATCTTCAGACTGATAGACTTCCTCGTGGGCGTGTTTGAGACCGAAGAGAGGGTGGGAAAGGTGATTCAAGTCGAGGGCTGGTATCGGAGGTCCGTAATACCGTATCTGGAGATTTACAGGATGAATGTAGAGGGAAGGAGAAAGAGGATTTGGCGACCCACAATTGAGGTTGCCGGAGCAGTCTTCCTCACCTTCTTGGGCTACCTTTTCTTTCTGCTTTTCTTCCTCATCTGAGGCCCTGCAGGCGTTCCTGAGGCGACCGAAAAGAAACTTATCCTTTGTCTGTTCTCGAAGGCCCGCTCAAGTACGATCTGTACACGACTCCACCATAGAATGTGACAATGGCGCTAGCCGCTAGGAAGCCAACAAGTGCAGGCGGTTCAAATGTCATTCCTCTCATTCCTCCAGCAAGTCTTGTGAGCTGCCAGTTAATGCAGTAGTCCGCCACGAGGAGCCCCGAGAGTGCGATGAGGATCATTGCGATAAGGCCATACATCTGAAATCTCGGGTTGGAGAGAAAATTCCTCTCGAGAGAGAGGGAGACAAGTATGGCGGCGGGCGGAAGAACCGGGAGGAAGTATCTCATGTCCTCGTAGATGTGCCCGACCCAGGTCAACTGCATGTATATGACACAGACCGGCAGGAGCCAGAAGAACAAGAGCCACGTCTCCTTGCGTTTCCTCTCCTGCCAGAGCGAAACTGGCGTCATGTAGATGATTGGAATCAAGAAGAAGAGCGTGGGAAGTATAGTATACCACATGTTCTCGAACATCTCCCATGAAGGGTGGAAGTAGCTCTCGAACATGGATTCGTCGGATCCTGTCACGGTGAGATTCCCTGAACCAGGGTCGAAAACACCGCGAGCGCTTGTCTGATATCCCGAGTTGAATGGCCCGCCAAAGAGCGTCGCGTTGTATCCAGCCAAGAGGATGCCCACGATCAGAAGGCCGATGAGGAAGGGAGCCGTCCTGACGAGTGCGCGTGCAAATGGCTTCGCTCTTGGGAAGAATCTTCTCCATCCAGTATCCCCCTTTTCCAGGATGAGGTAGAGATAGATGAGTGGGCCCAGAAGCACCACGATGGTCGAATACCTCGTTGTCACTGAGTAAGCCAAGGACAGACCGCCCAAGAGGCCGAGCAGGACGCTGAGCAGTCCGCCGAATCTCGGAAACCTCTCCTTCCAGTTCTGGAGGGATTCGACAAAGAGAGCGATCCCCGCGACCGCGAAGGTCATCGATGCGTAGTCGGTCATTCCCCTGCTGTAGAGCATTATTATTGCGAGCCCGGCCACCGCGGTCAGCATCGAGGAAACGAGGGCGACCCTGAGGGACGCGCATCTCCTGGCAAGAACGAAAGTACTCACCATCGCAATGGCGAACAGAAATATCGTGATCAGCTCGATCATTCCCGCGAGCCAGAAGGGGATGATAAGATAGCAGTACCCAGGGGGCCAATGATTGGCGATCGCGTATCGTCCGTTGACCTCAACAATCCCCGATGCAACCGGCGGATAGATTCCCTTGTTCTCCTTCACCGCTGTCAGATGGAACAGCCTCCCGCCCGCCTGAAGGTCAACCAGACAATCACCCGCTTCGTCTGTGAGACAGATTGGCGCGCCGCCCGGTGGTCCCTCAAAGACGGGAATGTCAGGAAGGTCGAGATTCGCATAGTGATCAACGTGCACACTGACGACCGCCGAGCCCCCAGACATACTGAGTATCCTCGCTGTGACGACGATGGGGTAATCGAAGTTGGGATAGTCCGTTGCGAACCTCTGAATCAGGGGCATCGCTGGGTTCAGCGGCGTTCGAACTTCGTATAGGTAGAACCCTGGCGGGGCATTCTCGAACAGGAGGGTCCCATTCTCATCCGTCACCAGATCCCACTCCTGGATCTGTCCCGATTCTCCAAACCTCACCAGGTGGACAAGGGCACTCGAGAGGCCTTCGTCATTGCCGTCCAGGACGGAGATTCCGATGTCCGCGCTCTTCGAAAGCCATTCCGGCACACCTGGCTCGTCCGTGCGGGCTGTTGAGAAAGAGGTGAAAACGGATGTCGACTCATTCGGCCCAAGGAAGAAATCCACGCTCGCGATTTTGTCACGGCCAAGGTCCTCCAAGTAGACGTACTGTTTTCCTGTCTCATAGTATATCTGTGCCCAGCCGTAGTATGCGTCTTCGTCCGGTATCGTTCCACCCGTCCACACATCCTCTCCTGGAGGGGAGCGTCGAAAGAAAGCTTGTCCCGAACCAAGCGGATAATCATAGAGAAGGACGAAGCTCGAGGCCACAAGAAAAGTGAGAACCATGAAGATCATGGGCATCTGCATCGCCGATGGTCTCATTCAATCACTGACACCCGTTGAGATAGTGACGTCGTTTAAACATTTTCCTTCCCGTTCGATTCGCGATAATCTTCGAAAGGGGAGAACCCTCTCATTGAGGACCGGCTGCCAATCGAACGCACCAGCCGCCAAAGATTATCAGACATGATAATCTATCGGAAAAATCCTTTAAGAATGTCATGCCAATCGGATGACAGCGATGGCAAACAGATCCACACTTGCTCAGCGAATCTCTATGAAAATGAAGATCTGCCTCGTCGGGGAACCCGCCGTCGGAAAGACGAGCCTCGTGAGGCGGTTCGTTTTCAACACCTTCGATCCCAAGTACTTCTCCACAATAGGTACGAACATCTGGAAGAAGAAACTGCATCTATCGCATCCGCTGAGCAATCGCGAGCTTGATGTGGACATGATCGTGTGGGACATCATGGGCCAGAAGCAGTTCAGGGACCTTCTCAGGGACGCCTATTTCTTTGGCGCGAAGGGGGTCATAGTCGTATGCGACTCAGGCAGGAGAGAGACCTTTGATAAGCTGGTTCATTGGGTTGAAGCTGTCACGGAAGTGACCGGAGACATCCCCAAGTACCTCATTGCGAACAAGCTGGACCTTGGCGAACTATCGTTCGAAGAGGAGGAGATTGCCGACATCGCGAAAACATATGATTGTCCTTATCAGATGACCAGCGCCAAGACCGGAGAATTCGTCGAGGAGGTCTTTTCGAACCTCGCCGAGAGAATCGTCGAGAAGAGGTTCGATGACGCTCAAGCGGGCCTGGATGAAGCGGAGAAGACGCTCGAATCCGATCCAGAGGACATCGACACGCTCTACATAAAAGGCGAAGCGCTCGTCATCCTAGAAAGGCTCGACGAAGCCATTGATGTTCTTCATGAAGTCACCAGGCTGGATCCGGAGTACCCTGAAGTCTGGGGGCTCAAGGCAGAGGTCTTCAACAAGCTGGGCGATGAGAAAATGGCCGCGCTCTGCAGTGCCAGGGCCTAGGCCGCTTGGGATTCCGCAGCCGCTTCACCCTTCATAATCCCGAATGATATCAATCCGAGAATCGCGATCATCACCAGGAACGCTGAGAAGCAGAAATCGCATATGGCTTGGATAACGAATATCTCGATTGCTGTCAGATAGATCGAGAAGGCAGAACCGACGACCGCGAAGATGAGTATGTATGTCGGGAAACTCTCGACGAAACCCAGGTCTGGATAGTAAAGTCTCAGAAAGGATAGGAAGAAGATCATCAGGAAGCCTATCAGTCCGATGAGAGCTACCGGGATTCCGAAGATCGCATTGTACGGACTCGTCCAGACCTTTTCGCATTCACCTTCTCTGGGACAGAAACCCTGATCGGCATTGAAATGGACGTAGGTGAGGTAGCCGGATAGGGCGAATCCCACCAGAGAAAGAATGAGAATGAGCCTGAGGATTAGCTCCTCCCTGTGGATTCGCGTGTACATGCCAACTCCTATTGGTTGAGAAGCTCGTTAAGCTTGGAAGCGATTGCCCCGTAGGTATCGATGCCCGTGTGATCGTATCTCACAATGCCGTTCTCAGGGTCTTCCTTCAGGTCAATTATGAACAGCTTTGGGGTCCCCTTGACATTGTAAGCGTCAGCAATGTTGCTCGTGTCCAGCGAGTGTGTCCATTGAGCTTCAGGATGGGGATAGGCATTGAGGAACTCTATGACATCTCCCTCGGTATCACCTGCCTTGACATCTATGGAGATGAAATTCACATCTTCCAGGCTGAAATCCTGACTCAGTTGTACCATGGTCGGTATGAAGTTGATGCAGGCGCCGCAGGTCGGCGAGAAGAACTCGACAAAGACCAATTCATTGCGGAAGGACCCAGGAACCGAGTATGGCAATCGTGTCTCGACGTCCCTGATCGTGAAGCTCGGGGCCGGGTCACCCACCATGGAATCTGGAGGTCCCCTGTAAACGAAGGCCAGAAGCACGATGGCAGCGATCGCCAACGCTATCGCCGCAAAGACTGCCCCCTCGCGCCTGCTGACTCCTCCTCGCGCCCTTGCCTTCCTATCCTTGGCGATGTGGCCTTCGGCCTCCTCTCCGGGGTGCACCTTCTTCAAGTGCCTCGCCAGGTTCTCTGGCTTCACGGTACTGCTACAGATGGGGCACCTCTTCATCTTGGCCATGTGGTTCCAGCCTGAGGTGAATACAATAACCTGGACCGATAATGAAGTTTTCGGAAACTGCGTTCTCCATAACTGGAGGGAAAGTTTCAATAAGTACCGGTTTCTTGAGTGTTACGATGGAGCACTCGCCGATTAGGCAGGACTTCACCTATCCAAAGGGCTTCCTACATGTCAGGCTCACGCTCATACTGATGATCGTGGTCATCCTTCTGATGCTGACAACCATCCTCTCCATTTTCGGGGCATGGTCGGTGGTCCTCTTCGCCATCCTCTCCTTGTATCTAGTGATTGTTGGCATCTCTCCTTTCTTCACTAATCATTGGGTCACATTGGCGAGGCTCGTGCTCAGGCAGGGGCTGTATTTCAAGGTCTCAATCCCCTACACGGAAATCGAATCGATCCAGATGACCAACGAGGTCGCCAAGTATGGAGTGAAGTCCTCCATGGTCAGGGAGAAGGTGTACATCGCCACTTCACAGCGCGGACTGGTATCCATAAAGCTGAGGAACCCTATACGCTTCCTCCTCATCCTGGGCAAGTCGGCGACGGAGCTCATCGTCAGCGTGGACGAGCCTGAGAAGTTCATTCAAGCCGTCAGAGAGAGAACGGGGCTACTCTCGCCAGTCGAGCCCGACCGTGCTTATGCCAACCTTAGGTATTAGCCCAAGCCTTCTCTTGTGAACGCTCTTTTCCACTCTCTCGACGATCCGATCGACCTTCGCCGCATCCAGCCCGGTCCTTTCGACGATATCCTCAGCGTTGAAGCCGAGTTCGATCCCCAGCAGGACAGGATCGAGCTCATCGTAGGAGATTCCCAGCTCCTCCTCATCGGACTGGCCCGGCCAGAGGGCGGCAGATGGCGTCTTCTCTAATACGTGTTCCGGGATGCCGAGCTCCTTTGCCAGCCCCCTGACCTGAGTCTTGTAGAGGTCCCCGATGGGAGCGATGTCCGAAGCCCCGTCCCCGTACTTCGTGAAGTAGCCAACGAGGAGCTCGCTCTTGTTGCTCGTCCCCGCGACGATGTGGTCCATCGAATGTGCGGCGTGGTAAAGCACTACCATCCTGCATCTCGCTATGATGTTCCCCCGCCTGACCCTGTCCTCCGTGTCCTCCAGGGCAAGAAAAGCCTCCACGAGGTCGTCTATCGGGATGGAATTGAAGGAGATCCCCAGTGAGTTCGCCAGCTCTCTTGCGTCCCTCTCATCCTGCTTGGGTGAATCCCTGTACGGAAGGTGGAGACCGGCGGTCCTTTCCGGTCCGACGGAACGGGCACAGAGAGCTGCTACGACCGAGGAATCCAGTCCCCCGCTCATCGCGATGATGATGCCCTTTCTTCCCGATTCGCGCAGATAATCCCGTATGAATCTCTCTATGACTTTGACGAACTCCCTCTTGAACTTCGGGGTGAGCGCCATCGGTTCTGCGAAGGAACCGCTCATAAAAAGGCTTTCGCTCATGTTCTTCTTCTGCTGACAATCGTGAAGGAGCTCAGTGCGAATGCGGCGGCAGATCATCGTGCGCATGTTCGACGACGCAGTGATGCTCCTCCCCAGGGGCGCTCGCCGGGTC
>JBHIBK010000098.1:0-6562 GCA_046759065.1 Thermoplasmata archaeon
CGGGTTGGACGAGTCCACCCAACCGGACACCCGCGATGTTATCTCCTCATCCCTGAACATGAATTCCGCCAGGATGAAGACCGAGACGTCGTCACAGTTCGCCCAGTTGTCAACATCATCGTACCATTTGCTCACGAGATCGAACGAACCCCTGTCAAGCCTCCTCCTGAGCTTCTTCAGAATCGATGCCGCCAGGCTCCTCGCATCGAAGATGCCGGCGTGCCAGAGCTCGTCAACGACCGCATGAATCTCCCCAAGCTCCAAACCCCCGCTCGCGGCCACGTATCTCGAAGCTATCGAATGAATGGCGGGCTTTCTCGTCCCAAAGCTCTTGAGGCGAGTGCCAATGTAGCGTTCCGGAACCCAGGCGGGCTGCTCAACTCGGTTTCTCCTGAGCTCATCTATGAGAGCCTTCGTCTCCTTCTTCACGTGACGGCATGAATGCGCAGATATAAGCTCTTTCGTGCGCTTACTTGAGTGCCTGGACTCTGGACTTCGACAGCCGGCTTTGCTTCTCGGACAGCGATCTTATGTTGGGTAAATCGTCCTCTTCCACGTAGGATTCAGCGTAACCACAGCTCTCGCACACGACCAGCTTGAGAGGCCATTTCTGCTCCACTCCCGACCCCAAGGGTCTGTAGGGCGTGAACACGGACACTCGAAGGCTCATCTTCGTGCCATTCCCGCACTTCAGGCAAGCTTCTGTCATGAGATCGAATCAGCTAACCTGCTTCATCCAGAAAAGCTTTCCTCCGATTCGAGCGGTTGTGAACGGACCTACTGCTGCGGTGGGGGTGGAGGGCCCTCTTGCGGTTGGACCTGTGCCGGCGCCGCTTCGTCGGGCGGTCGCGTGGTCTGTGACGCAGGCGCCTCTTGCACGGGGGGCGCATAGATCGGCTCGACCTCCAGATCCTTTGGCTTCACTCTGACCTTGATTGTCTCAGGCTTCGGCTTTATGAGATTCCAGCCCGCCTTGGTGATGTATCCTCCGACTATGGCCATGACGAGGATTAGCCCGACGACGAGAACCGCCAAGGCCAGTGGCATGAGGATCTTCGTGAAGTCGAGACCAATATCAAATCCTCCGAATTCAGGCTGACTTCTTCCGCTGAGTGTTTCGTTGTTCCTTATGTCAACCATGCCAAAAGCTGAGCTTCTCTTTCCGTTCTCATCTTCCACGGTCAGGTAGACATTGTACAACCCTTCGTTGAAGTACGTAATACTGGGCTCCTGATCGTCAGATTGACTGCCGTCTCCAAGGTCCCAGTCCCAAACCACAACGTCCGCATCACCTCCTTCTGATCTGTCCTCGAATGAGACGTTGTAGCTGTCGGTTGTCCAGCTGAACGACGCGCTGGGTCCTTGCACGATTTCTTCCTGGGGCAGTTGCTCCTCGAAGTATTTCCCCGCAGTGGGGATGAAACCGAGCGCAAAGGACAGGACGAAGAGCAGTATGACGATGCCAATCACCAGCACGACTGTTCCCAGTACGAGTTCGTACTTCTCCCTGTTCATGGAAATCGAGGGAATGAGAAATGGCGACCTATATAAGTCTAGGGTGGTGATTCTCCGAGCTGGGAGTTCAAGGTCCTACTGTTGCGAATCTAGTTTCCCGAACATCTGGGAAGAGAATCCACTGTCATCGACAAGGTTGTCAATTCCGGGTTCCAGGCAGTCTGCCACAACATCCCCTGCCCCGAGAACTCTAGCTGCTTCACTCAGACAGTTGTTGAAGACCTTCAGCCATTCCGGGTCAGTGTCGTCGTTGAACCACTCATCAGAGTACAGTGTGAGCGTGACGAAGTGATAACCTTCATCGTCGAGACCCACAGAAATGGAGAAATCGTAACCGTCTCCTGGAATGTCAAGTTCCTCAATGAGGAAGCCGCTCATCTTTCTCACCCTGCATTTGCCGAGAACGGTTAACGGCTGATCGGCGTAGCCATGTTGCTTGACAATCGCGGGAAGTAGGCCAATGCTCTCGAGAGTGACACTGATGTCACCCGTTCTTCGGTACATTTCAAGTTTCAGGGGGGTAGTAAGAAAGGTGGAGAACATGTAGCAGAATTCCTCGGCAAGCATCTCCATCTCCCTTGTGGCGGGGATATCGTTGAAGCCCCATCCGACGAGCCCTTTCTCATGCCAAGTCAAGACCTTTCCTCCGATAGGTCCTCGAAATCAGCGGGATATACTCGCGGGGATACCTAAAGTTGTTGTAGCATTCTAATCAAACCCAACCGTCCAAACTCGCTTGTCTCTCCTCTTCCCCGTCAAAGACGGGTCTCGGGACCCTCCCGGCCATTTCGTAGGTCCTGCACAAGTCCGAGGCTCTTTTCATTATCCCGTTCGTATAGTCCCATTTGGGGGTGTATGCCTTTCCCTCATAGAGGTCCTCGTACTTGCCAACGAGATCGGGGAAGTCCTCTTTCAGGAAGCTCATGAACCAGTCTCTTTGCCAGCTCTCCATGGTCATAGAGGCGGCAAGAACGAATTTGGCACCGTTCTCTCTGGCGGACGCTATGGTCTCCTCCATCATCTCTGCGCCGTCCGTGATGTAGGGAACGATGGGCATGTAAGAGAGGCCGACGAGGAATCCTCGATCTGCCAGCCGCCTTATGGCCCTCATCCTGCTGCGCGGTGACGGTGCCCTGGGCTCAAGAAGTCGTGACAAGCTCTCATCAACCGTGGAGAAGGAAAAGGATATACAGCACCACGTCTGCCCATTTATCTCCTCAAGAACGTCAAGGTCCCTCAATAGGTATGGCGACCTTTCCAGGATGTGCAGGGGGAAACGAAGGTCGCGAACCACCTTGAGCATCTTTCGTGACAGTCCGAATCGCTTCTCTGCCGGCTGATAGTCGCCCGTTATGATGACATTTCTCTCCACGCGCGAGAGCTCCTTCCTCAGAAGCCGGTCCGCGTTCGCCTTGACCTTTATTTTCTCTGCGAAATCGGCGGGGTGTGGATACTGCATGTACTTCTCCGCCCTCGAATAGCAGAAGTGACAGCCGTGGTAACATCCGACGTACGGATGCGCAGAATACTTGTTCCAGTACCAGTCCTCGTCGACCTTCTTATGGGTGAGCAGTACCCTCTTCGCCCTGTAGACCTCGTATTCCACCATCTACTTCCTCTTGCGGGGCGAACTTCCGAACAGCTCCTTTCTCCTGGCCTCAAGGATCTCATCGCTCCTGCCAAGGTATCCTGCGCACGTGAGAACTTTCACGTCGGACCTCTTCGCAGACTCGAACACCTCAGGGATCCTCTCCGTCCACTTCTTCTCTCTGAGCAGATGGTGGTCGATCATGAGCGTGCGCAAGTCGGACTCCTCCATCAGGCGGACGATGTTCCTCTGAGAGAGCTCCATGTTCTTCTTTCCAAAGACGCCCATCATATAGCTTAGTGCACCATCCATCATCACCGTCTGAGGGTTATGCTCCAAGATGAAACCGATCTGATTCCTTCCGCATCCGCCAACGATATCCGATGTATGAACGAAGGCTTGGTCGCCCTCGCGGATGCAGACCTCCAGCACATATCCCATCCTCTCGTTCACGCCGTGAACGACCGGCTTCGAGAAGTCGATTTTCGTTCTGCCGAACTGGAACTCCCTGTCATCCGCAATCACTATCTCCTTCGCATACTTCCTGATCTTTCTCGCGAAGCTCCGACCCCTCGTCCTCTGGTTGGTGTTCGTATTCCTCTCATAGTCCTTGAGAAGCGCGATTCTCCCTCGAAATATGCTGGGAGCGTCCGGATTGTGATGGTCGTAGTGGTAGTGGCTGACGGTGAGGACCTTCGCCTTTCCAGCGTGCTCCCTGATTCTCCTCCACATTTCCGCTCTCCCTTTCTTCTCCGATGCGTGGGGAGGCAGACCGAACCGCATGGGAGCAAGGCGGACGTTGGGGTCTATCAGGACCTTGCAGTCTTCCGTCTCCACGTAGGTCGCCATGCTCCTGGCACCCAAGCTGTCGGATGCCAGCGGCAGAATCCTCATTGCCTTACCGCCTTCAACCACACCTGCTGTCCCCTCCTCCTGAAACCCATCTCCTCCGTTAGTCTCATGGAAGGTTCGTTGTCGGTGAACACGTGGCAGATCGGCGTTTTGCCCCTTTCGAAGACCGCTCTGACCATCGTTGCGGTCACGGACTTCGCGAATCCACGATGTCGGAATCCCTCTTTCACGTAGAGGAACCCGAGCATCACAGCTTGGTCCGTCTCAAGATGGGAGGCGTCCCAGGCCACAAGGTCACCGTCCACCCGGATGCCAAAGGAAAGACCCTGCTCTATCCTTCTGCGAATGTAGGGAGTCGAATCCTCCCCCGGATTCCAGTATCGATTGATCGTCTCAGCGTCCTCAGGTCGAAGGGGGGTGACCTCATGCCGAACCTCCCCCTTTAGGTCCTTCTTCGCGAGCGTGTAGAACCAGGACGGCCTGTCCTGGAGCACTGTGAAGCTCTCACGGATGAGATTTGCGATTCCATTGTCCAGAGCATGAAACCTGCATTCCTTCTCGCTCTCCAGATGATTGAGAAGCCTGCGGACGGCTTCCCCTTCGTTCCCGGCCATGGACACGAGCGTGGGGTCTCGACGACTCTTCGTCATGAGCGCTCGCGGTTCTTCCATATTGTCAACGAGGATCTCGTTCTCGCCAACGGGAGTGTGGAAAACTCTGTGCAAGGGAAGCGCGTTCCGTAACGGGTCGGTACAGAGAATGCTCCGTGCCTTGAGCCTGAACCTCAACCTCTCGACCATCGAATCTCACCGGTCATGCGAACTTGAGTCTGAGCTCCACGTAGTAGTGACTGGGCAGGCCAGGGAAATGACTCGCCTGTATGGATCCCCGTTTGGCCTCGGCCGGTGCTTCGGCGCCCCAGGAGGCAATGAAGTGATCGCTGTAGTTCCCATCCCAGACGGGGTCAATCGGATCCCAAACGAGAACGACATTGTTACCTTCTAGTCCGAATGTCACGACCTCGCCCTCGAGGCAGAGGCAACTGACCGGAAAGAGATGCTTCGTGAGCGCGTCACCGAGGCCACCGGTCTGGTTGAGCAAGAGGGTTCCGTAACTTTCTGTCACGAACAAGGTTGCATTGTATTCGGCAGTATATTCGAATCCGCCTTTTGGCTCTCCTGAATCGCTTATGAAGAAGGAACCCGCGAGACTCGCGGAGGCAGAGCATGCGCACGTCTCCCTCTCCGGCAGCTCGTAGAACAACCACACGGAAGCTCCTGCAGCGCCTAAGATGACGACCACGGAGATCACCAAGTGAATCGCTTTGATTTTCATGAGCCTCAAAAGGCACTCAGGCAATTAATCCCTTTCGCTCGGCACAGACGAAATATCTCGGTCTCGACGCTCCCAAAATAGCCACAATCCTTCCCCATCATCGACCGCCAAGTCTCTTCCATGCCGTATCTCTCAAGGACGGGCTCCAGTTTCTTCCACGTGTCCCTCTTGATGTTCAGCCTGTCCACCAGGATCTCGGAGGCCTGTGCGTCGTGGATGCGGTCGATGAGCCCTTCGAGGTCGTCGTCCGTCACCAGAGGGAGAATCGGTCCGATGAACGCCCATGTCCTGATTCCCCGCGAAGAGAGCTCCTTCATCGCTGCGAGCCTTTCACTGGGAGGCGAAGCTCCCGGCTCGAAGACCTTCCTCCATTTGTCATCCAATGTCGTGAGGGTGAACCCCACACTGACATCGTCGAATCTGCAGAGCAGGTCGATGTCTCTGAGGACGAGAGAGGATTTCGTCTGAATGCATATTGGAAAACCGTTCACGAGCAAGAGTTCCAGGCACATCCTCGTCATCCTGTACCTTTCCTCAACGGGCTGATAGCCATCGGTCACCGTCCCGATCCCCACGACGCCCTTCTCCTTCTTCTTGAGCTCCTTCGCAAGGTGGGCGGGGAGGTTCCTCTTCACGTCGACGAAATCGCCCCAAGATCGAGTTTCCCGCAGTACTGCGCTCGCGTAGCAGTACTTGCATCCGTGGGAGCATCCCCTGTACGGATTCAAGGCGTATCTGTATCCTGGAAGGCGGGAGCGTGACAACGCCGACTTGCAGCCTACCTCACTGATCTCCATGGACCAACCCGCTTCTCTCGTTCTCGACCCATCTAGGAACCTTCTCCCCCCTCCTAATGATCGCTCCCACTGAGAGTGTGGGTCTGTGAGGATACTCCCTAGAGCTAGCTCGTGACAAAATCCTCCAACCTCCTCTGATATAGCATGTCCTTCAACAGGTGGCTGTTCCTTATCCATCTCTTGATGGGAATTGCCATCCTCTTCGAGATGTAGAAAAGGGCGCCCTTGAGCGAATCAAAGCTCTCGTGGGGCTGCCGCAATGCGTTCCTCACATTCTCTCTCACGTTCCACACCCCGACCGGAAGGATGTACCCAGGGTGGGCCTCCCTCAGTATGACGGTGCTTGCCTGTCTTCTCTCTCGAATCAGGGATTCACACACCGCCAATCTAGCCGCATAATAGCAGCCACCGATGTCCGCGTACGTCGTTCGACCTTCGTATTCCTCCCAATCACCAAGAAGCACAATCCTGCTCC